>NZ_JBGLYN010000108.1:0-13383 GCF_047304045.1 Variovorax sp. Varisp85 | reverse complement strand
GCTCAACGGCTCGAATCCGATCTTCGTAGGAATACACGAACTACCTCCTGGTAGTCCAAGTTTTCGTCCGCACCCCCTTACTGCGTTTAGAGGGTCAATTTTCGACGGCAATCAACACTATGAAGATCTGATCGGACCCAATCCACACCCCCAAAGTGCTGCATTTGTCGACGTCGCTCACAGTCAACCCGCGCGGGCCGGCCAACTCAAGCGGGCACCGCGTCGACGTTGGCACGGTCCCAGTGCCGGTGCTTGGCGATGGCCGCGATGAAATCGTTCGCCACCTGCATCGCCGCCGTCGTGTCGCCCAGGTTGGTGACCGGCGTGGCCGCCACCACCACGCCCGCCGGCACATCGGCCGGCGGCGTGTCCGCGGCGATACCGAGCGTGGACAGCAGCCGCACGCCCTCGCCCACCGTGCAGATCGCCTTGCAGTGCTTGTAGGCCTCGAGCACGAAGTGCACCGCATCGCCGATGCCCGACATCGCGGCGGCGCTCTCGCTGCCGGCCGGCACGAGCACGGCGTCGAACATCACCGAGGGCGTGTTGGCGAAGGTCATGTCGACGTCGATCTGGCGCTTCGATGCGCTGGCGACGGTGCCCAGCTTCGGGCCCACTGTCTTGCATTGCGCACCGGCCTGCTCGAGCGCATCGCGGATCGGCTTCAGCGAAGCCGAATCGACACCATCGGCCACGAGGACCGCGACCTTGCGCGTGCGGATGGAGCCGTCGCCCGTGTCGGCCATGCGCAGCGCCGGCGACTCGTCGATGGGCAGCGATATGCGGTGGTCGCGAAAGCCCGCGCGCCCCGCCGCCGCCCTGGCATCGGGCTCGCCGATGCCCAGCGGCTCGGCCACGCGGCGTGCCAGCTTCTCGTCCACGTGCGCAAGGTTGTCGACCATGCGCTGGCGGATGGCCGGCACGTCGAGCTTCGACAGCTCGAAGCGGAAGGCCGCGATGATGTGCTCCTTCTCGGCCGCACTCTGGCTGTTGAAGAACAGGCGCGCCTGCGTGAAGTGGTCGTCGAACGAGGGGCTGCGGCGGCGCACCTTGGGCGACTCGGTCTCTTCCGGAAACGACTGGAAGCCGTGGCTGCCGCCGTCCACGCGGAACTCCGTGCCGCTGCCCAGCGTGTTGGGCTCGTAGGCCACCTGGCCGCGCGCGATGGTCTGCCTGTGCATGCCGTCGCGCTGGAAGTTGTGGAACGGGCACACGCCCTTGTTGATCGGCAGTTCGTGGAAGTTGGCGCCGCCCAGGCGCGAGATCTGCGTGTCGGTGTACGAGAAGAGGCGGCCCTGCAGCAGCGGGTCGTTGCTGAAGTCGATGCCGGGCACCACGTGGCCCGGATGGAAGGCCACCTGCTCGGTCTCGGCGAAGAAGTTGTCGGGGTTGCGGTTGAGCACCAGCCTGCCGATCTTCTGCACCGGCACCATTTCTTCTGGAATCAGCTTGGTGGGGTCGAGCAGGTCGAAGCCCAGCGAGTGCTCCTTGTCCTGCGCGATCATCTGCACGCCGAGCTCCCACTCGGGGAAGTCGCCGTTCTCGATGGCTTCCCACAGGTCGCGCCGATGGAAGTCCGGGTCCTTGCCGGCGATCTTCTGCGCCTCGTCCCACGCGAGGCCATGAATGCCGAGCTTGGGCTTCCAGTGGAACTTCACGAAGTGGCTCTCGCCGCGGCTGTTGACGAAGCGGAAGGTGTGCACGCCGAAGCCTTCCATCATGCGCAGGCTGCGCGGAATGGCGCGGTCGCTCATGGCCCACATCAGCATGTGGGTGCTCTCGGGCATCAGCGAGGCGAAGTCCCAGAAGGTGTCGTGCGCACTCGCGGCCTGCGGCATCTCGTGGTGCGGCTCGGGCTTCACGGCGTGGATGAGGTCGGGGAACTTGATCGCGTCCTGGATGAAGAACACCGGGATGTTGTTGCCCACGAGGTCGTAGTTGCCCTCGCGCGTGTAGAACTTGACGGCGAAGCCGCGCACGTCGCGCACCGTGTCGGCCGAGCCGCGCGAGCCGGCCACGGTCGAGAAGCGCACGAACACGGGCGTCTTCACGTCCGGGTCCTGCAGGAAGTCGGCGCAGGTGAACTGCGACATCGACTTGTAGACCTGGAAGTAGCCGTGCGCCGCCGAGCCGCGCGCGTGCACGGCGCGCTCCGGGATGCGCTCGTGGTCGAAGTGCGTGATCTTCTCGCGCAGGATGAAGTCTTCCAGCAGCGTCGGACCGCGCACGCCCGCTTTCAGCGAGTTGTGGTTGTCGGGTACCTGCAGACCCTGGTTGGTGGTCAGGGTCGTCGGATGCTCGACGGTGAAGCCTTCGAGCTGCAGCTGCTTGGCGTTGCTGCCGCCGCCCGCCTTGGCGGCGCTGGCGCGGCGGCCTGCGGCAGCCTTGTTCTGCGGCGTCATCGTGGATCTGCTGGAGTCTTTCATGGGGTGGGCGTTCAGCCCGTTTCGTTGTTGTCGAGGAACATGTCGAGCACGTTGACCAGGGCGACCAGGCAAATGCTGCCCGCCGCGGCGGCGACGGTCCACAACAGGATTTCAGCGCCCCAGGTGCCGATGAACGAGTCGAAAAGCGATGAGAACTCCATGGATCACTCCGGGGCTGCAAGCGAAATGCAAGGTTATGTTTCGCGGCGCCCGGACCCCGTAGTGGCCGCCCTTCCACCGCTGTGGGAGAAGGCACGCGGACGAGGTAGGAGCGCACCGACAGCACCTCCTGCCCGCCTACGAAGCTTCGCGCGCCCTGGCCGTGGGATCGGGGAGCGCCGTCGCATAGCATGGGTCCAACACAGGGAAGAAAGAAAGAAGAAAAGAACCATGCTGATCAGAATCGGTTTCGACATCGAACTCGGCGTCACCGCCCCCACGGCCGTGATCTACATGCTCCAGGTGCATCCCTCGCGCGCCCGGGACCTGCAAGGGGAGGAGAACATCACGCTCAGCCCGCCACTGGCCACCGACCATTACCTGGACGGATTCGGCAACCACTGCGCGCGTGTGCACGTCCCCCCGGGAGTGAAGAGCGTGCGCCTGCGCAACCGCGCGGTGGTGTACGACACCGGCTGGCCCGACCCGGTGGACTTCGGCGCCGTCGGGCACATGGCGGCCGACCTGCCGGTGGACACGCTGCCCTTCGTGCTGCCGAGCCGCTATTGCGAGGTCGACAGCGAATTGCTGGAGTTCGCCTGGGCCAACTTCTCGAACGTGGCGCCGGGCTGGTCGCGCGTGCAGGCGATCTGCGACTTCGTGCACCGGCACCTGCGCTTCGACTACGGGAACGCGCGGGCCACGCGCACCGCCACGGAAGGCTTTCGCGAAGGCACGGGCGTATGCCGCGACTTCGCGCACCTCGCGATCACCCTGTGCCGCTGCATGAACATTCCGGCGCGCTACGTGACGGGCTATCTCGGCGACATCGGCATTCCGCCGGTGCCTTCTCCGATGGACTTCAGCGCATGGTTCGAGGTGTACCTGGGCAACCGCTGGCACACCTTCGACGCGCGCCACAACACGCCGCGCATCGGCCGCGTGGTGATCGCGCGCGGGCGCGACGCGGCGGACGTGCCGATCACGATGGTGTTCGGTGCGAACACGCTGGAGCGCTTTGAAGTGACGACCGAGGAAGTGCTTCAGTAGCGTCGGGTTTTGCTCCTTCCCCTCCCGGGGGAAGGCTGGGATGGGGGCAGGCCTTCGATGAGGCGCAGCGTTTTTTTCAAGCCGTCGTGCCCCCACCCCGACCCTCCCCCGGGGAGGGGAGGGAGGAATGCAGGGATGCCTATTTGCTGCTGTAGCCCAGCAGCTTCATCGCCGCGGCAAGCCCCTTTCGGCTGCGCTCCATGGCGGCCCAGGGCTTGTTGCCGGTCTCGAAGCGTTCGGCCGCATTGGCGACAGTCCACTGCGCGGCACTGGTCAAGGCCGGCAATTCGTCCCACGCAAGCGGCACCGACACGCCCAGCCCGGGGCGCGAACGCGCCGACCATGCGCTGACGGTGGTTGCGCCGAAGCCGTTGCGCAGGTAGTCCACGAACACCTTGCCCACGCGGTTGCGCGGGCCGCTCTTCGCCACGAAGCGCGACGGAATGGTTTCGGCCAGGTGCGCCACCACGGCCTGTGAAAAGCCCTTGACGGTGTCCCAGTCGTACTGCCGCCGCAGCGGCACCACCACGTGCAGCCCCTTGCCGCCGCTGGTCTTGAGGAAGCACGGCAGGCCCAGTTCGTCGAGCAGCGTGCGCACCAGCATCGCGGCCTCCTGGATCTGCGGCCATGCGACGCCCTCGCCGGGGTCGAGGTCGAAGGTCATGCGATCGGGCTTGCCGATGGCACGCGAGGTGGCGTTCCAGGTGTGCAGCTCGATGACGTTCATCTGCGCGGCGCCGAGCAGGCCCTGCTTCGTGTCGATCTGCAGCAGCGGCTCGTGGCCCGGATCGAGTGCGGGATCGAGCAGGCGCACGCCGGGGATCTCGCTGTTCTGCAGGTGCTTCTGGAAGAACAGCTCGCCGCCCACGCCCTCGGGCGCGCGCACCAGCGACACCGGCCGGCCGCGCAGGTGCGGCAGCATGAGTTTCGCCACGCTGTCGTAGTAGGCCGCGAGTGCGCCCTTGGTGATGCCGCTGTGCTTGTCGATCACGCGGTCAGCGTGGGTGATCTTCGGGATCATGGGTGTCTTTGCTTCCTGGTTCTTCGGCTTTGGTGCGGCCTCGATCTCCCTGATCCGCTGCGGCCGCTCGCGCCGGATGTCGCGCGCGGGCTTGTCGGCGCGCAGCCCCTGGAACACGGCCTGGCGCACTCGGTTTTCGCGCGTCCATTCGCCGAACGAGATTTCGGCCACGAGCGTGGGCTTGACCCATTGCGCCCTGACGCCGCGCGGCGCAGGCTCGAAGGGGCAGGCGTCGGTGGCCAGCCTGTCGAGGCGGGCCTTGACATCGGCGAGGCGGCCCGCATCGAAGCCCGTGCCCACGTTGCCGCAGTAGCGCAGCCGGCCGGTGGCCTCGTCGTGCACGCCCAGCAGCAAGGCGCCGAAGCCGGTGCGCGAGCCCTTCGGCGCGGTGAAGCCGCCGATCACGAACTCCTGCCGCTGCTGGTTCTTGAGCTTGATCCAGTCGGGTGAGCGGCGCGACACGTACGGCGATCCCTTGCGCTTGCCGACGATGCCCTCGAAACCGATGTGCGCCGACGACGCGAGCAGGTCGCGCGGCGAAGCGTCGAAGGCCTCGCTCAGGCGCAGCGGCGCGGGCGGCTTTCGGCCGAGCAGCTGCGCGAGCCGGGCACGGCGCTCCTCGACCGGCATGTCGCGCAGGTCTTCGCCATCGAGGAAGGGCGCGTCGAACAGCCAGTAGACGATGGATGAGGTCTTGCCGCGATCGAAGGCGTTCTGCAGCGCCTGGAAGTCGGGCGCACCGTTCTCTCCTTCGACGGTGATCTCGCCGTCGAGCCATGCGCCGGCCGTGGGCAGTTTCGCCAGCGCCTTCTCGAGCGCGGGCAGCTTCGCGGTCCAGTCGTGGCCATTGCGGGTGAAACAGCGGACCTTGCCGCGGTCGATGCGCGCCAGCAGGCGGTAGCCATCGAACTTGAGCTCGTAGAGCCAGTCGCCGGGAGATGAAGGCGGCGAAGCCGCGAGCGTGGCGAGCTGGGGCTGGAAAGTGGCCGGCAGCGGGGATTTCGCGGTCCTTTTCTCGGTTCTTCCTGCAAGCTTTCTTGCGGGCGCCTTGCTGGCGACTTTCTTCGGCGGCTGGTCCACCTCGTCCACGCCACGCCCGGTGATCACGCTCGCCGGCTGTTCTTCGACCACGTCGTACTCACCGATCGCCCGCGCCTCGCCGTCGCGTTCCTTGATGAGCAGCCAGGGCTCATGCTTGTCGTCGCCCTTGCCGTGCATGCGCACCAGCGTCCAGTGACCGTGCAGCTTCTCGCCACGCAGTTCGAACTTGAGTTTGCCGGCGGCGAGCGACTTGCGCGCGTCGCCCTCGGGCAGCCAGTCGCCGCGGTCCCAGACGATCACGGTGCCCGCGCCGTACTGCTTCGGCGGGATCGTTCCCTCGAAATCCGCGTACGAGATCGGGTGGTCCTCGACGTGCACGGCCATGCGCTTCACGGACGGATCGAGGCACGGCCCCTTCGGCACGGCCCAGCTCTTGAGCGTGCCGTCGAGTTCGAGCCGGAAGTCGTAGTGCAGATGGCTCGCGTGGTGCTTCTGGATCACGAAGGACAGCACGCCCTTGCCCGGCCGGCCGCCGGCCTCGGGCTCCGGCGTGCGCGAGAAATCGCGCTTGCCGTGGTAACGCGCCAGGGCCTTGCGCGCGGTCGATGCGGTGGAGCCCATCGCGGCCGGCCTCACTCAGGCGGCGCGGCGGTGGCGGGCGGGGGTCTTGCGCGCGGCTTTCGCGGCCGGCTTGCGCTTCTTCGCGGCGGCCTTGGGCGGCGGTTCCGGTTCTGCGTCCTCTTCCTCCTCTTCTTCCTTGGTGGGCTTGCCGCCACCCTTGCGCAGGCTGCGCTGCAGCAGCTCGGTCAGGTCGAGGATCTTGGCGCCGCGGCCTTCGCCGGTGCGCTGCTCTTCCTCGGGCTCGGGCTGCGTGACGGTCTCGGTCTGGCCAGCCTTCACCTTCTTGTCCACCAGCCGCATGATCTCGTCCTTGAACTCGTCCTTGAATTCGTCGGGGTCCCAGTCGGCGCTCATGTCGTCGACCAGCTGCGTGGCCATCTTGAGCTCACGCTCGCTCAGGCCGGCCTTCTTCGCGTCTTCCGAAGGCAGCGGCAGGTCGGTCCACGGCCGGATGTCCGCGCCCCAGCGCAGCAGGTTCAGCACGAGGCCGGGGCCCACGGGCACCAGCACCGCCAGGTGCTGCTTGGTCTGGATCACGACACGGGCCACGCCCACACGCCCGCTGCGCTGAAGGGTTTCGCGCAGCAACGCGTACACCTTCGCGCCGCGGTTGATCGGCGCCACGTAGTAGGGCCGCTCCAGGTACACGAAGGGAATGCCGTTGGCCGGCACGAAGGTCTCGATCTCGATGGTCTGCGTGGTCTTGGGATAGGCGGCCGCGATCTCCTTGTCGCTGAGCACCACGTACTCGCCGTCCTCGTACTCGATGCCCTTGACGATCTGCTCGCGCGCGATCTCCTTGCCGGTCTTCTTGTTGATGCGCTTGTAGCCGACCGGGTCCATGGTGCGCTTGTCGAGCCAGTCGAAGTCGATGCCGTGGTCGGTGGTGGCCGAGTACAGCGCAACCGGGATGTGGACGAGGCCGAAGCTGATGGCGCCCTTCCACAGGACGCGCGGCGCGGGGGCTTTTTTCGAGATGGACATGGACGCACTCCTTCAGGCTGGGAATGTGCGCCGCCCCTGCCCGGGCGGTGTAGGAGCGCGGCCCCAGGCGCCGTCAGGCCGCGCCGGCCACGGGTCCGAGCTGGCGCTCGCTCGGGCGCGCGAAGTAGAACCACTCGGCGCCCGGCAGCGCCACCGCGTTGGGAAACACGATGAAGCCGTCGTCGGGCGCGCTCACCAGCGTGCCGTCGTGGCGCATGCCGATGGGCTCGCCGCGCAGCACTTCGTCGAAGGTGGCCCAGTCGCGCACGAAGCTGTCTTCCTCGTGCAGGCGGTCGGTCACGCTGGCCAGGCGCAGCAGTTTCGGCGGCTGCGCGGGCCCGCCCGACAGCCCTTCGGGCAGCGCCGCCATGCCCAGCAGCGCGAGCGTGCGGCGGATGGCGCGCCATGCCACTTCGGGCGCCTGCGGGTCCAGGTGCTGGCCGCACTCGAGCGTGACGCCGTAGCCGCCGCGGCTGCGGATGTATTCGTTGGTGCCGCGGCCGAAGTCGAGCGCGGCCTCGTCGGCCGGCACGCCGCCCGCGCGCTGCGCGAGGCCGGCGGCGTAGATGTCGAGCCAGCCTTCCACCACGATGGGCGTGCCGATGTGCAGCGCGAGCTGGCCTTCCTCGTATGCGCGTGCAAAGGGCTCCAGCGCGCCGATGTTGTCGCGCGGGCCGATCATCGCGAAGGCCTCGCCCTCACTCTGGAAGGAATGCAGGTCGAGCAGCACCTCGTGACGCGCGATCAGCGGGGCCAGCACGTTGGTGACGCGGGCTTCGTAGTCGACCGGCGCCTCGGTCGGGCGGAACAGCCTGTTGAGGTTGCGCTCGCCCTCGCGCTGCAAGCGGCGACGGGCCAATGGATTGGCGACGGGCACCATCGTCAGTTCGCCGCGCCGCAGCTGCAGCGTGCCGGCATCGAACTCGGCCAGGATGCGCTCGATGCCCAGGGTGCCGGAGATTTCGTCGCCGTGCACGCCACCCATCACGAGCAGCCGGGGACCGGGGTTCAACGAGGCGAAGGCGTGGATGCGCAGGCTGTCGGTGGCCACGCCGGCAAAAGGATCGGAGGACATCGGGGGATTATTGCGGAGGCCCTTCCATGCGCGCAAAGGCGCTACCCATTTCATAGCGCCGAGCGGACACCTACAGGGGCTGCCTCGTATTTCCTACCGCCCCGGCGGCAGCGGCGGCGCAGGCTCGTTCCTCATCGAAGGAGCCACGCATGACCCCCAGCAAGAGCAGCAAGAGCAAGACGACGCCGGCCGATCCCCTGAAGGACGCCGGCGGCGGCAAGACCAAGGTGGAGCAAGGCGGCGAATCGGCGCCGCGCCTGCCGCACGAGCGCGACCAGTCGTCCGACAGCCAGCAGACACAGGACGGCCAGCCACCCAGGGTGGGCCGCCAGGCCCAAGAAGACGTCGAGCGCGGACTGGTCGACACCGACCGCGCGCTGGAGGCGGACAGCGTCGAAGGCGGCGGAAAGGTCAGGCGCTGACGACGCCGGCCAGCTGCCTGCGCATGTCGGCGATGACCGCGCCGTAGTCCTTGGCGTTGAAGATCGCGCTGCCGGCCACGAAGGTGTCGGCGCCGGCCGAGGCCACGCGCGCGATGTTGTCGGCCTTGATGCCGCCGTCCACCTCGAGGCGGATGTCGCGTCCGCTCTGCTCGATGCGCTTGCGCGCGAGTTCGATCTTGCGCAGCGCCGAGTCGATGAAGCTCTGGCCGCCGAAGCCGGGGTTCACGCTCATGATCAGGATCAGGTCGATGTCGTCGATGGCCCAGTCCAGCGCTTCGAGCCCCAGGCCGGGGTTGAACACCAGCCCCGCCTTGCAGCCGGCCGCCTTGATGGCCTGGATGCTGCGGTGCGTGTGCGGCGATGCGTCGGGGTGGAAGCTGATGTAGTCGGCGCCCGCTTGCGCGAAAGAGGCCGCCAGTGCGTCAACCGGCTGGATCATCAGGTGCACGTCGATGGGCACCGGTGCGCCGGCAGCGGTCTTGGCGTAGGGCTTGAGCGCCTGGCAGACCATCGGGCCGAAGGTCAGGTTCGGCACGTAGTGGTTGTCCATCACGTCGAAGTGGATCCAGTCGGCGCCGGCCGCGATCACGTCGGTGAGTTCTTTGCCGAGGTGCGCGAAATCGGCGGACAGGATGGAGGGCGCGATGCGGAACGGGGTGCTCATAACCCTTGATTCTCGCAGCCGCCGCAAGTCCGACCAACGGCCTCCGTTACCATGCGCCCATGCCGCACAGCCCCTTCAGCGTACAGGTCGAACCGCGCTTCCTGGCCGACCAGTCGTCCGCCAAGGACAACATCTACACCTTTTCCTATACGGTCACCGTCACCAACACGGGCTCGGTGGCCGCCCAGCTGATCGCCCGCCACTGGCTGATCAACGATGCCTCTGGCCATGCGCAGGAGGTCAAGGGCCTGGGCGTGATCGGGCAGCAGCCGCTGCTTGCGCCCGGCGAATCCTTCCGCTACACGAGCGGCTGCCGGCTGCAGGCGCCGAGCGGCACGATGCACGGCAGCTACTTCGTGGTGACCGAGGAAGGCGAGCGTTTCGACGTGCCCATTCCGATGTTCGTGCTCGAAGCCGACATCGGCGGCGCCCCCGTATCGCGCGTGCTGCACTAGGTAACCTCTTGCGCCGCGGCGTTCTCCGGCGATCAAATCGCCGGATGGACAGAAAACGCCTTTGTCCTGCACCCCATGGACTCGACCATGCGTTACAACCCCGCATCGGCGCCTTCCTCGGCGCCACAGGGCTTTTTCCTTCTTCTGGATGAATTTGACTAGCTTCCTCAACGATCTGCTGGGCTTCTGGTCCGAATGGGTGCGCCCCTCGGCGGGCCTGCCAACCGTTCTATGGTCGCTGCTGCTGGCGGTGGCGGCGGCTTCCGGCCACCTCGTGCAACGCTACCTGGGGCTGCCCAAGGTGATCGGCTACTCGCTGGTCGGCGCGGTGGTGGGCTTCGCCGGCTTCGAAGGCGCGATCTGGCCGCTGCGCGGCATCAGCCTCTTCCTGCTCGAACTCGGCGTGGCCGTGGTGCTGTTCGAGGCCGGCGGGCGGCTGCCGCTGCGCTGGTTCCGCCACAACCCGATGGTGCTGGTGCAGAGCCTGCTCGAAGCCACGCTGACCTACTTCGGCGTGTACTGGGTGCTGACGCTGCTGGGCCTGCCAGAGCCGGTGGCCAACCCGATCGCGCTGATGGCCATCGTCGCCTCGCCCGCGGTGCTCAGCCGCGTGATCATCGACACCCGCGCCGCCGGCCCCGTGACCGAGCGCGCGATGACGCTGGCCACGCTCAACACCTTCTATGCGCTGGCGCTGGGCTACGCGCAGGCCGGGCTGATCGAGCGCGCGCCGCAGACGATGCTGCAGAAGCTCTATCCGGTGGCGGTGGTGCTGGGCCTCTCGTTCGTGGTCGGCGGGGTCATGGCGCTGGCGCTGCGCTCGGCGCTGCGGGTGATGAGCCCATCGAGCGAGAACACGTCGATCCTGCTGCTGGCGATCATCGCGGCGGGCGCCGCGCTCACCGCGCACATC
This sequence comes from Variovorax sp. Varisp85, assembly GCF_047304045.1. Taxonomy (NCBI): domain Bacteria; kingdom Pseudomonadati; phylum Pseudomonadota; class Betaproteobacteria; order Burkholderiales; family Comamonadaceae; genus Variovorax; species Variovorax sp. Varisp85. Next base: position 2,531 of record NZ_JBGLYN010000108.1, on the reverse strand, counting down.
GGCGGCTCGGCGCCGCTGGCGGCCCTGATCGGCGGCGTGCTGCTGAAGACGCTCAACCCCAAGCCGTGGGCCTGGCAGCGGCAGCTGGGCACGGCCGCCTCGCTGCTCACCATGTTGATGTTCGTGCTGGTGTCGATCGTGGCGGCCCAGGCCGACTGGACGTTGCCGGTGGCCAGCGTGGTGGTGGCCGTGATCGGCGTGCGCCTGCTGGCCAAGATCTCGGGCGTGGCCATTGCCAACCCGGGCAGCGGCGCGAGCTGGAAGCAGGCCTTCTGGGTCGGCTGCGCGATGTCGCCGCTGTCGTCGATCGCGCTGCTCATCGCCTCCAACTTCGCCACCGCCTCGCCCCTGCTGGGCACGATGATCACGCAGGTGGCCCTGCCCTCGATCCTGTTGATGGAGGTGGTGGGCGCGGTGCTCGCCACGGTGGCCATCCACGCGGTGGGCGAGAGTTCGGTGCCCTGGGCGCCCCAGGCCTTCAGCATCACGGAGGACACCCAGCGATGAGCGCCGCAGCCAGCAACACCCCTGTCGACCCGGACAGCGACGACGTCCGTTCGGCGCCGCTGCCATCGGACCCCGAAAGCCGCGCGGTCAAGCTCGAACCCTTCAACAAGTCGGAGGCGCTGTCGCTCGGCGTGGAGCTGGAACTGCAGCTCGTGAACACGCACGACTACGACCTTGCCCCCTACGCCGAAGACATGCTGCGGCTGATGGCGCAGACCCCGCTGCCCGGCAGCGTGGTGCCCGAGATGACCTCGAGCATGATCGAGATCTCGACCGACATCTGCCACTCGGCGCAGGACGTGATCACGCAGCTCTCGCCGATCCGCGAGGCGCTCATCAAGAACGCCGACAAGCTCAACATCGCGGTGGTCGGCGGCGGCACGCATGCCTTCCAGCAGTGGCACGAGCGGCGCATCTACGACAAGCCGCGCTTTCGCGAACTGTCGGAGCTGTACGGCTACCTGAGCAAGCAGTTCACCATCTTCGGCCAGCACGTGCACATCGGCTGCCCCGACGCCGATGCGGCGTTGTTGATGCTGCACCGCATGTCGCGCTACATCCCGCACTTCATCGCGCTGTCGGCGTCTTCGCCGTTCGTGCAGGGGCAGGACACGCAGTTCGACTCGGCGCGGCTGAACTCGGTGTTCGCGTTCCCGCTGTCGGGCCGCGCGCCTTTCACCACCAGCTGGAAGGAGTTCGAGGCCTACTTCGAGCGCATGACCCGCACCGGCGTCGTGCGCAGCATGAAGGACTTCTACTGGGACATCCGCCCCAAGCCCGAGTTCGGCACCATCGAGATCCGCGTGTTCGACACGCCGCTCACCATCGAGCGCGCCGCCGCGCTCGCGGGCTACGTGCAGTCGCTGGCCGCATGGTTCCTGCAGGAGCAGCCCTTCGCGCCGACCGAGGACGACTACCTCGTCTACACCTACAACCGCTTCCAGGCCTGCCGCTTCGGCCTCGACGCGGTGTACGTCGACCCGGCCACCGGCCAGCACATGCCGCTGCGCGACCACATCCTGATGACGATGACGCAGCTCGAATGGCACAGCGAGGCGCTCAACGCCACACAGGCGCTGGGCGAGCTGCGCACCAGCGTGGAGGCCAACCGCAACGATGCGCGGTGGCTGCGCGAGAAGCAGGGCAAGGAGCGGCTGCTGGCGGAGGTGGTGCGGCAGGCGGCGCTGCGGTTCAGGGGCGCGGCGGCCTGAGCGCGGGCCCGCTGCACCTGGAGCGGCGGCCGCGCGGCCTTCAGCGCGGGATGTAGCCCTTGTCGAGGATGCGGCCGTCGACCGCGTCGATCACGAAGCGCGCGCGCGCACCGAACGCCATCGCGTTGCTGTTGATCTCCCAACGCCCCGCGCCCTTGCCGAACCAGGGCTTGCGCAGCCGCGCCTGCACCGGCTCGACGAAGGCCCAGCCAGCCGCCGTGGCGGCGGCGCGCGCCAGAGCGATGGCCTCTTTCTCGTCGATCATCGCGACCCCGGCGGCGGCAGCGGTGGCAGCGCAGCGTTCGGCGGGATCGGCCCGTCGCTCACGCTGACCCAGAAGCTGGTGCCGCCCAGGATGATGGTGCCGATCGCCATGCCTTCGACCTGCATCTGCGAGACGGTCACATAGCCGAACTGGACCGGAAAGCGATAGGCCCCGAGCGCCTGCGCCAGCCCGTGCACGCGCAACTGGCCGTAGCCCTCGGCCATCGCCTCTTCGAGGTAGCGCAGCAGCGCCGACTTGGAATAGGCATTCCATCGCAGCTGCGCGCGCAATTGCCGCAGCGGACCGGTGCGCGGCGCGAAGTAGCGGTGCACGAGTTCATGGAACAGCGTGATGCGCTGCTCTGTCAGGCTCTGGTTGCGCGCGACGGTGACGGCGCCGTACATGTCGGTGCCGCCGAGCGCGGGGCCCCCCCCCGGGGCGGGGGGGGGGGGGGGGGGGGGGGGGGGGGCCGGCGGCGGGGGGGCGGCGCCCCACGGGGGGCGGGGGGGGCGGGGGGGGGGGCCGGGCCCCCCCCCCCGGGGCCCCCC
>NZ_JBGLYN010000107.1:0-13708 GCF_047304045.1 Variovorax sp. Varisp85 | reverse complement strand
CTCCCGCCCCCCGATCACCATTTCAATCGTGAGCCACGGCCAGCTCCCGCTGGTGCTGCCGCTGCTCGAGCAGTTGGACCGGCACAGCCGAGCCGTCATTGCCAAGGTCGTGCTCACATTGAACATTCCCGAGCCCGATGTGCTCGCCGGCCGCAACTGGGGCTTCGAGGTGGAGCGGATCGGGAACGCGAGCCCCAAGGGGTTCGGCGCCAATCACAACCAGGCCTTCGAGCGCTGCGGCACGCCGTGGTTCCTGGTGCTGAACCCGGACATCCGCTTCGACAGCGACGTGCTGACGCCGCTGCTGGCGCAAGCCGCGGCTGACACCGGGTTGCTGACGCCGCGCATCCTGGAGCCGGGAAAGAACACACCGGAGCCGCACCGGGCCTTGCTCACCCCCTTCGAGATCGTCGGGCGCAAAAAGCCCGGTTACGTGCGGCCCAGCGTGCCGGCGTGGATCCCCGGGCTGTTCATGCTGTTTCGCAGCGAGGCGTACCGGGAAGTCGGAGGCTTCGACGAGCGCTTCTTCATGTACGGGGAAGACTTCGACATCTGCGCACGCACCCGGCTCGCTGGCTGGAAGCTGCAGGTGGGCGAGGACCTGGTGGCGCGACACGACGCACAACGCGAAAGCCACCGGAGCAAGAAATACCTGTACTGGCACGTGACCAGCCTGCTGAAGGTGTGGCTGTCGGGGGCGTTCTGGCGGTACTGGCGGCTTCGCGGTTGAGTCAGCCGCGTTCGAACAAGTCCTGCACGATGGCGTGCCCACCGCGGCCAAAGCGCGCATAGCGCCCGCGCGCCGCCTCGATCAGGATCGGCAAAAGGCGCAGCGGCCGCGCTGACGGAAGTTCGGCCCGGAACCTCTGGTGCGCAACCTTGTCGCGCTGTGCCTCCAGGTAACGGGCTGGCACCCTGGTGCCGAGCTGCTGCAGGCGCCGCAGCAGCGCCTCGGCCCGGCGCAGACGCGCCACGTGCTTGTCGCCACGCTCGACAAATGCCTTGGCGATCTTCTCGGACAAGGTGAGCCGCCGCGCGCCGATCTGGTTGCTGGCGTGCTGGCGATAGTCGATGGTCGGTTCGGGCAGCACGTCCATGCGGCCGATGGCCGCGGCCACGGCGGCCAGCCACTCGTCGTGCACCCATTCGGGCGCGAACGGCAACGCCGTGTCGAGCAGGGTCTTGCGGAACATCGTGGTGGCGCCGGTCACGAGATTGCGCCGCAGCAGCACGCCGAAGGCCTCGCCATGCGCGATGGCCGACAGTTCCGCGGGCTGCACTTCCAGCGCGTGGAAGAGTGTGGAGCCCAGGGGTTCGAGTTGGGCATCGACCAGGCGCGCATCGGTGTGGAGCAGCAGCAGGTCGGGACGCGCCTCGAACTGCGCCACCATGCGCGCGAGCCGGCCAGGATGCCAGGCATCGTCCTGGTCGCACAAGGCAATGAGGTCATGGCTGCAGGCGCGCACGGCCTGCTCGAAATTGCGCGTGACGCCCAGCGGCGGCGTGTTGCTGAACACGCGCAATTCGATCCGATCGGCCACGCCGCACTGCGCAAGGGTGTCGCGCACGACGGCCAGGGTGTCGTCGGTCGAACCGTCATCGGACAGCACGATCTCCCGCGGCAACGGCGCCTGCGTGCAGATGCTGCGGATCTGCTCGGGGAGATAGCGCGCGCCGTTGCGGGTGCAGAGCGCGACGGAGACGTCGAGAGCCATCAGACCGGGGGCAGGCGGGGCGGCCAGGCGTAGCTGAAGTCCTCACGGGCCAGCATGAGGTTGGGGCTGTAGGCGGGGTCGTTCTGGATGAGATCGCCCCAGCGCTGGTGCATGTAGGCGGACTCTTCCTGGAACTGGGCCTGCCTCTTCGGGGACATGTTCTTCGAACGGGTCGCGGACTCGTAATGGAACAGTTCCGCATACGGCGTCCAGACATTGCGCAGGCCCGCTTCGCGCAGGCGCAGGCAGAAGTCGATGTCGTTGAAGGACTCCTTCAGATGCACTTCGTCGAGGCCGCCCACGGCGAGGTAGTGCCGTTTCTGAATCACGAGGCAGGCCGCCGTGACAGCGGAGAACGATTGAATCAGTGCGGCGCGGCCGCCATAACCCTCACGCCCGACCGGCATGCCCCGATGCGCATGCGCCGCAATGCCGCCGATGCCGAGGATCACGCCTGCGTGCTGCAGTGTCCTGTTCGGATACCAGAGCCGGGCCCCCACCGCTCCCACACCCGGCTGAACGGCCAGGCAAACCATCTCGCTCAGCCAGTCGGGCGTGATGACCTCGATGTCGTTGTTCACCAGCGCGAGGATCTCGCCGTTCGCTGCGGGGATCGCACCGTTGTTGAGCGCCGAATAGTTGAAGTCGCGGTCGTCGCGCAGCACGCGGACATTCGGCTTTTCCGAAGCGATGCGCTTGAACCAGGCCAGCGTGTCCGGATCGTCGGAGCCGTTGTCGACGATGATGATCTCGTAGTTCGAATAGCTGGTCTTCGCGAGGATCGACTCCACGCACTGGCGCGTCAGTTTCAGGGCATTGCGCGTGGGGATGATTACCGAAACCAAGGGTAAGACATCGGGCAAGGCGTAATGCACCCGATAGCCGAAGTCGAGGTGTTCGGCCGTGGCGCGCACACCGGTGCGCACGAAGTGCTCGTTCAGCGCGCGCTCGCCCGCGATGGCCGCATAGGGCTTGGCGCTCATCGAACGGGCCGTGCTCTCGCTGTGCACGCGCCAGTGGTACAGCACGCGCGGAATGTGCCGGATCTGCCCGGGTTCGACGCGCTCCATGCAGCGCAGCACGAGGTCCCAGTCCTGCGAGCCTTCCATGCCGACGCGGAAACCGCCGACCGAGCGCATGAGCTCGGTCGAGAGCACGCCGAGGTGGCTGAACATGTTCTGCGAGCGGAAGAGATCGACGTTCCAGTCGCACTTGAAGTACGGGCCGAACCGGTGGCCGCCCTCGTCGACCTTGTCCTCGTCGGAATAGATCAGCTTCACATCGGGATGGGCCGCGATGCAATCTGCCACCCAGAAGAGCGCATGCGCGGGAAGCAGGTCGTCGTGGTCCATCAGCGCGACCCAAGGGGCCGAGACCAGTTCCAGCGCACTGTTGGATGCGGCCGAAATGTGGCCGTTCTCGGGGCGGAAGAAGACCTTGATTCGGGGGTCGCTCTCGCTGTACGTCTTGAGGATCTGGCGCACCTCCGCCGAGGGAGAGGCATCGTCCGCGATGCAGAGCTCCCAGTTGGGGTAGATCTGCGCCCGCACCGATTCGATGGCCTCGCGCAGCCAGCCGGGGTTCGGGTTGTAGGTGGGCATGACGACCGAGATCAGGGGCCGGTCGTTCATGGCAGCCACGCGCTGGGCAATGCGGTCGCGCAGCTCGGGCGTCAGCGTGTCGTAGCGGCGCACCCAGGACGAATAGTTGTTGTAGCCGCCAATACGGCGCCCCATCTCCCAGCGGATGCCCGGCCAGCCCGACTTCTTGAACATGCGCCATGCCCGCTGAACGCGCCCCATCAGTCCAGGACCTCGGCCAAATGCAGCCAAGGCGAGCAGAAAACGATAGACAGCATGCATAGATTGCGGACCCGAAGGACGGGTCGAACGAAACTTTTGGGGGTGGGAGCAGGAACGGGCGGCGGCGTTGCCGGAATCCGACGCCGCCGGGCGATTATCTGCGCAACCGCCTCTGGTGAGCTTGGCTCGGCCCTGCGCTCCGGAGCCGCGCGGGCCCAGGAAGGGGCTGCCCGTAAAATTGCCCGAGTCAACAAGCAAAAGGAAAACAATGAGGCTGCTTTCAGTGGTGCTCTCGGGAGGCGCTGGCTCCAGACTCTGGCCTGCGTCGCGCCAAGCCTTTCCCAAGCCGTTCATGAAGATCGGCGACTCCACGCTGCTCCAGCAGGCTATCGAACGTGGTCAAGCCTGCGGCACCGGCGAATTGCTCATCGTGACCAATAAGGATCACTTGTTTCTCACGAAGGATGTACTGGCTCAGATGAGCGATCCGCCAGCAACGACATACCTCCTGGAACCGAAGGGCCGCAATACCGGGCCGGCCATCGCTCTTGCCGCCTTGCAATGCGCGAGCCAGTTTAGCGGCGACACGGTGATGCTTGTACTCTCGGCGGATCATCTGGTGCCGGATGTACCCGCCTTCGTGGCAAGCGCGAGCGAGGCGTTTCGTCTCGCGCAAGAAGGCAACCTCGTGGTTTTCGGCGTGAGTCCCACGAGTCCCGACACAGGATTCGGCTATATCGAAGTGGAACACGTGTCTCGCGCGAGCCAGAGCGTCAGGCGCTTCGTAGAAAAGCCGGACCTCGAAACCGCGCAGCAATACTTGGCGACTGGCCGCTACTACTGGAACAGCGGCATGTTCAGCTTCACGGCTGACACCATCATTGCCGCATTTGAGCGACACGCGCCTGACGTCATCCGGGCTGCACGGCATGCACTGACCACCGCCAAGGCATCGGGCAGCGCCATCCACTTCGATCTCCATGCCTTCGGGCTGCAGCCGGACATCAGCGTAGACTACGCGGTCATGGAGCACGCCTCCAATGTGCACGTAGTACCAGCCAAATTCGGCTGGAGCGATGTAGGCTCGTGGCCTGCGGTCGCTGATGCCCAGACCCCGGATGCAAGCGGCAATACGTTGCCAGACGATGTAGTGGCGTTGGACACCACTGGCACCCACGTCCAGGTCGACAGTCATGGCTCGAAGGTGGTCGCCACGATCGGCGTGCACGACCTCGTGATCGTCGATACCCCGGACGCCCTGCTGGTGCTGCACAAGAACAGCGCACAGAAAGTGAAACAGGTCGTCGATGTGCTGAAGGCCCGCAAGCATGAAGTGGCAAGTCTGCCGTCCGTTGTACATCGCCCTTGGGGAACCTACGCCTCCTTGAAAGAGGAGGACGGCTATAAAGTAAAACGAATCACCGTCAAGCCCGGCGAAGCCCTTTCACTGCAATACCACCACCAGCGTGCCGAGCACTGGGTCGTCGTGAAGGGACGTGGCATCGTGCAGATCGGCGACGTGGAACATGAAACCTTCCCTGGACAATACCGCTACATACCAATGAAAGAGAAACACCGCTTGACCAATATCGGCAATGAAGAACTCGTCCTCATCGAAGTGCAATGTGGCGCCTATCTGGGCGAGGACGACATCGTCCGCCTAGCAGACACCTATGGTCGCGCATGAGCCAAGTTCACTCCAACCTGCATAGAAGCGCTTGGTCCGACTGGTGGGAAGGCACCCGACGCACCGACATCTGGTGGACCCTCGCCTGGTTCGATATCGTGCTGCGCTATCGGCGCTCCATGCTCGGCCCCCTGTGGTTAACCCTCAGCATGGGCGCCATGATCGGTGGCATGGGCCCCCTGTACAGTTCGCTGTTCGGCACCGAACTGTCGAAGTTTTTCCCCCATCTTGCGCTCGGCATCATTTTCTGGGGATTTTTCTCGAGCATGGTGGCGGACGCATGCAATGCATTTGTCTCCTCGGCCAATTACCTCAAGCAAGGGTATTTCCCGATCAGCCTCTTCGTGTGGCGAAGTATCGCGCGCAATCTGATTCAGTTTGCGCATCAAATTGTGCTCTACGTCCCCGTCGCAATCTGGGCCGGCATTTCAATAGGCTGGCCTGCGTTGCTGGTTTTTCCGGCCTTTGCCATCGCGATCATTAACGCGCATGCCCTAGGCCTGCTCCTGGGCCTGATTTGCACCCGCTATCGCGATGTAACCCAGATCGTGACGAGTTTGATGCAAATGCTGATGTTCCTGACGCCCGTGCTATGGCTGCCCGAAAACCTTCCCAGCCGTGCCGAGTACATTTTGTGGAACCCCTTTGCGCAAATGCTGGACCTGTTGCGAACACCCCTGATGGGTGGCATTGCAAACCCATACAGCTGGTTCGGCATTCTTGGATGGACGGCGCTCAGCCTCATCGGGTCGTGCCTGCTATTCAAAAAATATCGTCGACGTGTCGTCTACTGGCTCTAAACCATGGCTTTCATTTCTCTCAAGAACGTCGCCGTCAACTTTCCGATCTACGGCGCGGGTGCCTCGTCGCTGAAAAAAACACTGGCAGCATCAGTCACTGGCGGGCGGTTCGGCAAGGAAACCGGCGTGACCGTAGTGCAGGCGCTGAGCGGCATCCATCTCGAACTCAAGAGCGGGGACCGGCTCGGACTCGTGGGCCACAACGGCGCCGGCAAATCAACACTGCTGCGTACGCTCGCCAGCGTCTACGAACCCTCGTCCGGGGAGTTTCGCCGCGAAGGCACGATCGCGAGCTTGATCGACCCTTCCCTAGGCATCGAAATGGATGCCACTGGTATCGAAAACATCATGCTACGAGGCCTCGTGATGGGCATGAGCAAGAAAGAGCTTGATCGGCTCACACCCGAAATCTGCGAATTCAGTGGATTAGGCGAGTACGTCAATATGCCTGTACGCACCTACTCCACTGGCATGATGATGCGTCTCGCGTTTTCGATCTCGACGAGTGTCCAGGCCGACATCCTGCTCATGGACGAATGGCTGTCGGTTGGAGATGCCGAATTCACCGAAAAAGCCGAAAAACGTATGCGAGATGTGGTGGCCAAGTCGGGCATTCTGGTGCTTGCTTCGCACTCACCGGACTTGATCGCCAAGGAGTGCAATCGCGTGATTCACATGGAGCACGGCCGGATCGTCCAAATGTCCTGAGAACAATCGCAACAGATTTGCTGCCGCAGCGGAGCATTGAACGACCTCCGCGAGAGCACAGAGGCATAGCCAAAAGGAAAAGTGGAACCATGAATAAAAAACGCGCATTGGTCACGGGTATTACGGGACAGGATGGCGCTTACCTGACCCAATTGCTGCTGAGCAAGGGGTACGTGGTCTATGGCACCTACCGCCGGACCAGTTCCGTCAATTTCTGGCGCATCGAAGAACTCGGAATCCAAGACCACCCCGACCTGCATCTTGTCGAATACGACCTTACAGACCTTGGCAGCACTATCACACTGCTCAAGGAGGCCGAGCCCGAAGAGATCTATAACCTTGCGGCACAAAGCTTCGTGGGCGTCAGTTTCAATCAGCCGGGGACGACGTCGCAGATTACCGGAATAGGCACCTTACATCTGCTCGAGGCCATCCGCCTCACCAATCCAAAGATCCGCTTTTATCAGGCCTCCACCTCCGAAATGTTCGGCAAGGTACAGGCCATCCCTCAGGTCGAAGACACGCCGTTCTATCCCCGCAGCCCGTATGGCGTTGCCAAGCTCTTCGCGCACTGGATGACGATCAACTACCGCGAGAGCTACGACATCTTCGGCTGCAGCGGTATTTTGTTCAATCACGAGAGCCCGTTGCGCGGCCGGGAATTTGTGACGCGCAAGATCACCGATGGCGTAGCCAAGATCAAGCTCGGGAAACTTGATGTGCTGGAATTGGGGAACCTTGACGCCAAGCGTGATTGGGGCTTTGCCAAAGAGTATGTCGAAGGCATGTGGCGCATGCTGCAGGCCAATAAGCCCGACACTTATATCCTGGCGACCAATCGCACGGAAACTGTGCGCGATTTTGTCCGCCTGGCGTTCAAAAGCGCCGGTATCGAAGTGGAGTTCAGGGGAACGGCAGAATCGGAGTCCGCGGTTGACACCGCCAATGGAAAAACGGTGATGCGAGTCAACCCCAAGTTCTACCGCCCTGCCGAAGTCGAACTTCTGATCGGAAATCCTGCGAAAGCCAAGTCAGAATTGGGCTGGGCGCCTACGACAACGTTGGAAGAACTCTGTCAAATGATGCTCGATGCAGACATCCGCCGCAACACGCAAGGCTTCTCGTTTTGAAGATATTGCTTACAGGTGCTGACGGATTCACTGGTCGCTCGCTTGTGGCACGCGCAGTTTCTCAAGGCCACGAGGTCATCGCGCTCCAAGCGGATTTAACCGACAGCCCTGCGCTGCAGCAGGAAGTCATGGCTACGGCTCCGGACGCGGTCATTCATCTGGCCGCCATCAGCTTCGTAGGCCACGCACGGGATGATGCGTTTTATACCGTTAATGTGGTGGGCACGACCAATCTGTTGAATGCGTTGGTTCGGTTGCCGACGCATCCCACCCGCGTCTTGCTGGCAAGCAGTGCCAACGTCTACGGCAATACCACACACTCCCCCATTGACGAGACTTGGGCGCCTGCGCCCGTCAATCACTATGGCATGAGCAAGCTAGCCATGGAGTACATGGCTCGTACTTATTCCGATCGACTGAACCTCGTTATCACGCGTCCTTTCAATTACACCGGCCCAGGGCAAGACAGCCATTTCTTGATACCCAAGCTCATCATGCATTTTGCAGAGCGCTCGCCGGGCATCGAACTGGGGAACCTGAACGTGGAGCGTGAGTTCAACGACGTCCAGATGGTCTGCGATGCATATCTTCTTCTGCTCGCACACGGCGAGCCAGGCGAGACATACAACATCTGCTCCGGGCACCCGTATTCGCTGCAGTTCGTTATTGACTCCTTGGTCCGGATGACCTCGCACGCGCCAGAGATCCAGATCAATCCTGCATTCGTCCGGACAAACGAGGTGCATCGGCTGTGCGGAAACCCGGCCAAACTTCAGATGCTCCTAGCCAAGAACGGCCTTCAAATGGATACGCCTCCATTGGAGGATACGCTGGCTCGCATGCTGACTGCTGCGCGAGACCGAGCGCGCGCATCACATTAGACCGTCAAAAATCTCCAATCGCATCCGGCCATTCGGCCGCCCCTGCTCCGTCGAATGCCGGTCCTGAATGGCCTGCTGCAGTACAGCCGTCATCCGCCGCACAACTCCTCCACTGCCGCATGCCTTACAGCGAGCGGGGCGAGCAAGACCGATCGACACGATTGCGCCGGACCGGCCGAGTTGTCGTGATGCGCTCATGTATCAGGCCGAGAATCGGCACCGAGAACTTTTGAATTAGTCAGACTGCGCGATACGATTTTTTGTGACATTATCATCAAAAAGTTGACAAATTTGCGTCTAGATTTCGCGTAATCTAATGGTCAGAATCGAAGCTCAAGGGAGTTAGTCATGACACATGCCATCACAGAATCGACCGGCCTAAGCGATGCATTGGATCTGAAGCTGCAAAAGGCAGAGGCCATGGTTGCTGAACTTGAAGCCAATATTCGAGGTATTACGGCGTATCTAAAAAGTGGACAATTGCAAGCAGCCACCAATCGCTTAGATAGAATAGTCGGCAGCAGCAAAGCTCACGAACTGTCAAGCAGATAAAATCTCCGGCCACTGCAATCCCAGCAGTGAGTACCTCCCGGACATTTCCCAAAGCACCTAGAAATTACTCGCCGCGGCGGGAATTTTTCCGTCGAGCGGGTACGCCCCCGCCAAGACACGCCTCCCGGAATTTTGCCCGGCCATCGTGCTTTTGCAATATTGTAATTGCAACGCCTGACCTTTCTCCAATGGCTCAGCCCATTAAATGCCGCCCCCTTCTTTGAGACTCCAATGGATTTAATCGATGCGCCAAAGGGCGACCATTCGCCAATAATCAACCACTCAGCACTTATTGATCCTTCTCGACTTGAGTTTCCAAATGGATGGGTAGGACATATTCCGTTCGCATCATGGATAGTGGCGCTAATCAAGCCGCGCACTTTGGTCGAGTTGGGCACTCATTCTGGAAATTCCTACTGCGCATTCTGCCAAGCCGTAAAGGAGAACGGCTTAGAAACACGAGCCTACGCCGTTGATACGTGGCGGGGGGACGAGCATGCCGGGAACTACACGGAAAACGTCTTCGTGGATCTCAAGCAGTACCACGATCCATTGTATGGCAGTTTTTCCCAATTGCTTCGCATGGCGTTCGATGAAGCCGCTGAGCGTTTTCATGAAAATTCGATTGACTTGCTGCATATCGATGGGCTGCACACCTACGAAGCAGTAAAGCATGATTTTGAAAGCTGGCTTCCTAAAATTTCCACCCGCGGCATTGTTCTTTTTCACGACACAAATGTCTATGAACGGGATTTTGGCGTCCATCGCCTGTGGGCCGAGTTAATTCAGGAATACCCCGGCTTCAATTTCAAACACAGCCACGGCCTTGGCGTGCTGCTGGTCGGAAGGGAACGTTCGCCGGAATTGATGGCTCTCGTCGAATCGAGCTTGCCGAATGAGCGCTGGCGCCTGGCCGCTACGATGTTCCAAAGATTGGGGGCTTCGGTTGAGCGCAGAGGCACACTCGATCGCTATACCGAGCAGATTGCGACCCTTCAACAGACCGTCCATACGGAGGCTGGGCAAGCGGCAAATCTACGCCATATTCTTAATGAAAAAGAGAGTCATATTGCTAGCATGCAGCAAATGCTCTCCGAGCGTGAGGCGCAGGTCGCCAGTCTAAGCCATGTCCTCAATGAAAAAGAGGGCCACATTGCCGGATTGCGGCAGGCGATCGGCGAGCGCGACGCACGGATCACCAGTTTGAGCCGTGCATTTGACGAGAAAGAGCATCACATTGCTGAATTGCGACAGGTCATCGCTGACCGCGACAGCCGAATTTCTACCATCCGCCAAAGTGTGGACAAACTAGAAGAGCGCATTGCTGTTTTGCAAAAAACCATTGGTGAACGAGACAACGCTGACGCCCGAGCCATGCAGTCGGCCATCGCCAAAGAAGCTCAGATTCTCAAAATGAGCGAAACGATTTCTCGACGGAACGAGGAATTTTTCGCCCTAGAACGTCAAGTTGCTGCGCTCGACGCTCAACTGACGGAGATTCGAAACAGCACGTCCTGGAAAACAACCGAGCCCGCACGCCGCTTGTTGCTTAACTTCCACGGCACGCGAAAGGTGCTCAGGCGAGTTGCGAAGTTGACTTGGTGGATCTCTACACTTCAGCTTGGCAAAAAACTGCGTATGCGACGTGCGGATAGTGCCGGGAAGATCCCGCGTACTGACGAAGTGGCGGCAGCAGGGCACGCTGCGGCGCACGCGACCGGCGAGCAAAATGCAACAACCACGCCCGGCGGCCCAGCGCGGCCGTCTCAATTGAACTCGATTGAGAAATCGGCAGCCACATCACCCGTGGAAGCGGGCACAGCCCCCCATTTCGCGCCGCCGCAAACGGACTATGTCCTTGCGTTGCCGCTGTCATATGAATTGGCGAAGTGGCAAACAGCACCAAGTATTGCCGTTATCTGCCACATGTTTTACCCGGAGCTGGCGCACGAATTTCAGCGCTATCTGAAAAACATACCGTTTTCATTCGATCTCTTCATTACAACGGATTCAGACGAGAAAAAATCGGAGATTGAACAAAAATTCAGGCACTGGGCACTTGGGCGCGTCGAAATCCGTATTGCACAGAATCGGGGACGAGATATCGCCCCAAAGCTTATCAATTGCCGAGATGTGTATGAAAAATATGAATTCTTTCTTCATATTCATACCAAGAAATCCCTGCACTCCCGAACTTTGAATGGATGGCGTACTTATTTGCTAGAAAATCTTCTCGGCTCCAAAGATGTCGTGAGGAGTATTTTTGAGGCATTCAGGGTCGATCCCAAACTGGGCATGATCGCACCTCAGCACCTTTCGCAGGTCAGTCACTTTGTTGGCTGGGGTTTGAATTTTAAGAATGCTCGTACCTTCGCACAGAGCATCGGTATTCAGATCGGCTTGAACGGGCGAGTCGATTTTCCTTCGGGCTCTATGTTCTGGGGACGATCGGCTGCGCTGAAACCACTGCTTGACCGAGAAATATCGATATATGAATTTCCGATCGAGGGAGCACAGACCGATGGGACGCTCGGACATATCATTGAACGGCTCTATTTTTTTGCATGCGAGAGCGCTGGCTTCAGATGGCTCAAGACAGTTCGACCCGCATTAGATATGGTGAATTTACAGCGAATTTGCTATGTCGATAGTGAAGACGAGCTTTTTGAATTCATCATCGAGAGTCAATTCACTCTATTGTCCGCCGAGGGATTTCCGATTCCCTACGAAAGCAAAAACACACCCCGGCAGCTAGGCCGAGTTTTCAATGAAGAGCGGAACTTCCATCGCCTTATTCACGAAAAGTCGAATTATTCCCATCTGAATTTCGAAGATTTTCGCCAGGAGTTGAACTTACACCTCAATGGTCATAAAAGTCTTATCGATTTCGATGAAGATTTCTATGAAAGAGCTCACCCGGACATCGCCGAAGCCAAAGCCAAAGGCCAAATTTCGTCCGGATTTTTTCACTACTGCCTCGTGGGACACGCCGAGAAAAGAATTTCTAGCTCCCGCGGGCTGGAAGAAAAATTTGCGTTGCGCGCCAATTATCCGACCGGTATGTTCGCGCCAGTTTATTTACACCCACTTAGACAATCACTGCCCAATCTGAGTCTTTTACAAGAGAGCCCAGATTCCTCTCTGCTTATATTGGTTTCCCATTTACAGGACAATCTTTTTTTTGCAGGGTACAGTGAATTCTTTCGCGATTTCAGATCCGTCTTTGGCCTATTCTCCAAAGTCTGGATTGCGGTTGAAAACGAAACATTCAATCCCGAATTGGTGCGCCAATACGGCAATCACATCGGCGTTGTTCATTTCAGTGAAATTCAGAATTATGTAGAGCGGCCCGATTTAATCGTCGGCTTCAATTCAGCATTGACTAGCCAGGCGATCCAGGCAGGCAGAGGTGAGCTACGCGTTCTTTATTACTGCCAGGACTTTGAAGCCGGCTTCTTTCCCTATGGAAGCCGATACATTCAGGCAGAAAGCGCAATTGCCAACGCGCCTAATTTGATCATATCAACCACTTTGCTAAAGGAGTTCCTCTCCAACAAGGGGTTGATTGGTCCGTCGCAGCGAATTTTTGTGACTAGTCCTAAGATCACGACTCTCCCGGTCTCTTCGGAAAAAACGCGACGTCTATTCTTTTATTTCAGACCCGAGCACTTTAACGAGCGAAATATTTCAGAAATTCTGATGGACTGCGTCAGAGAGTTCTGCAAAAAAAACAATAACTTCGAGATCTATTTGACGGGCACGGTAGATACCCGCTTCTCGTTCAAACTCGGAGGCAATGATATTTACATTCTCAGCAAATTGCCCCCAAACGAGTACACCGACCTGATTTCTTCTTGCGATGTAGTGATTTCCATGATCTATTCGGCACACCCGGGAGTTATTGCATTCCAAACTGCCGCCTCTGGCATTCCGACGATTACCAATACATTTGAGAATAGAGATTCTGAAGTTTTAAAGAGAATTTCGAATAATCTTATCCCATACGACCCTATTCGCCATAATCTCGCCGACCTGATCGAGCGGGCTCTGGAAATGCCAAAGGGCCGGCCATCCTTCAACGAGGACCTGTACTCGGGGAAATCCGTTCAAAGCCTATCTGAGTTCATCGAACAGATTATTGAGGCTCCTACGGCCAGCGTCGCAACTGATTGATTCGGAGTGAGCGAAAAATTCTTCGCACGAAAGAGTAGTCTTGCGATGCGAATCGGAAGCTCGCGGGCCGCGATACAGGCGGCTCTGCGCGTGCAAATCAATTCGGCGCGAATGCAATAACTCAGGCCGAGTGTATTACCCTCAGCGGCTGAGTTTTGCAAGGCAGACTATTGAATTAACTCGGTAAGCGCGCGGTGATCCCGTCTTGAGCTTGGCCCTAGTGTCTATGACGATGGTGTCCACCAAGGATTGATCTGACC
>NZ_JBGLYN010000106.1:0-14130 GCF_047304045.1 Variovorax sp. Varisp85 | reverse complement strand
CCGGTCTCCACAACCTCTAAAACGAACGGCCCCGCGTTTCCCCGCACGGCGCCAATCCCCATGGATTCCCGGGTGGGGGCGCCCACACGCGGCCGGGGTCTATTGCCTAAGCGCAAATCGACAATTCTAAACATTGCGCTTGTAGCAGCGCCCCGCCACTCCTAGGATGAACTCATCCCCCTAGCTCCAGGAGTCTCCCGATGAACCGTCTCCCGCTCATGGTCGGCACGGCGCTGCTGTCCTGCCTTGGTCTTGCACCGCTGGCCGCCCTCGCCGCGGACACGGGTTTCCCGTCGCGCCCCATCACGCTGGTGATTCCCTTCCCGCCCGGCGGCGCGACGGACGTCAACGGCCGGGTGATCGCGCAGCGGCTCGGCAAGGAGCTCGGCCAGCCCGTCGTCATCGAGAACCGCGCTGGCGCAGGCACGGTCGTCGGCGCAAGCTATGTGGCGAAAGCGGCCCCCGACGGCTACACGCTGCTGATCAGCTCGGGCTCCACATTCACCGTCAACCCGGCGATCCGCTCCAACCTGCCCTACGACCCCGTGAAGAGCTTCGAGCCGATCGGCATCGCGGGGCGCGTCGCGCTGATCCTGCTGGCCAACAGCGAGGTGCCGGTGCAGACGGTGAAGCAGTTCGTCGATTACGTGAAGGCCTCGCCGGGCAAATACTCGTACGGCTCCTACGGCACCGGAACGACCGCCCAGTTCGCCGGCGAGACCATGCTGCATGCGACCGGCCTGAAGATGACGCACGTGCCCTACAAGGGCAGCGCCCCCGCAATGACCGACCTGATGGGCGGCCAGATCCCGTTCAGCATCGATACCGTGAGCGCGGCAATCCCCCAGCTCAAGAGCGGCAAGATCAAGGCCATTGCACTGACCACCGCGAAGCGTTCCGCGCTGCTGCCCGACGTGCCCACCTTCGCCGAGAGCGGCTACGCCGGCATCGACATGGACTCGTGGCTGATGGTGGCGGGGCCGAAGGGCCTGCCCGCCGACGTCAAGGCCAAGCTCGAGAAGGCGCTGGCCGTGACCATCGCCGACCCCGACACACGCACCAAGCTGCTGGGCCAGGGCCTGGAGCCGACCTACAGCAACGCCGCCGCGGCGAGCGAGCTGATCACCCGTGAATTGCCCCTGATGCGCGCGGTTGCGGCGCGCGCCAACATCACTGCCGACTGATGAATCACATGAACACCGGCACGGAGCTCGTCGAGAAGTCCGCCGTCGAACTCCGCCGCCTCATCGGCAGCAAGGCGGTCTCGCCCGTCGAACTGCTGGAGGCGTGCATCGCGCGGATCGAGCGCGTGAACCCCTTCGTCAACGCGGTGACCGCCACCTGCTTCGAGCGCGCGCGCGCCGAGGCCAAGGCGGCGGAAAGCGCCGTCCTGCGCGGCGACACGCTCGGCCTGCTGCATGGCCTGCCGCTTGGCGTGAAAGACCTGGAGCCCACCGAGGGCCTGCTCACGACCTGGGGCTCGGCGATCTACCGCGACCACGTGCCGACGGAAGACATCGAGCTCGTGGCCCGGCTGCGCCGCGCGGGCGCCATCGTGGCGGGCAAGACCAACGTGCCCGAGATGGGCGCGGGCGCCAACTCGCGCAATGACGTGTGGGGTGCCACCGGCAACCCCTTCAACCCGAACCTGAATGCCGGCGGCTCGTCCGGCGGCTCGGCGGCCGCTCTGGCCTGCGACATGCTGCCCGTGTGCACGGGCTCCGACACCGGCGGCTCGCTGCGCATTCCAGCAGCCAAGTGCGGCGTGGTGGGCTTCCGTCCCTCGCCGGGCATCGTGCCGAGCGTGCGCAAGCCGCTGGGCTGGACGCCGATCTCGGTGGTCGGCCCGATGGGCCGCACGGTGGAAGACGCCTGCCTGCAACTGGCGGCGTCCGCGGGCGCGAACGCCGGCGACCCGCTGAGCTATCCACTGGACCCGCAGTCATTTCTCGTGCCGGAGCGCGTCGACCTGGCCAACCTGCGCGTGGCGTGGACCGAGGACTTCGGCACCTGCGCGGTGGACGACGGCATCCGCGCCACCTTCCGCCGGAAGATCGAGGCCATGCGGCACCTGTTTCGCCGCTGCGACAAGGTCGAGTTCGACATGGGCGAAGCGCATCGCTGCTTCGACGTGCTGCGCGCCGAGGCCTTCGTGGCGGGCATGCAGGCAGCCTACGAGCGCGACCCGAACAGCCTGGGCCCCAACCCGCGCGCCAACTACGAGATGGGCGCACGCATGAGCCTGCTCGACAGCGCCTGGGCGCAGGCCGAGCAGACCCGGCTCCTGAAGCGCTTCCAGGCGACCTTCGCCGACTACGACCTGGTGCTGTCGCCGACCACGCCGGTCTCGCCCTTCCCGTGGACACAGCTGTACGCCGACACCATCAATGGCGAGACGCAGGCCAATTACTACCGCTGGCTCGCGCTGACCTACGTGGTCACGCTGACGACGCACCCGGCGATTTCGCTGCCCTGCGGCCTCGACCACGCAGGCATGCCGTTCGGGCTGCAGATCGTGGGCGGGTTCAGGGCCGACCATCAGGTGCTGGGTGCGGCGCATGCCATGGAGGCGGCGTTCTCCCCGGATGCGCAGCTGCGCCGTCCGCGCCCCGACCTGGCCTCGCTGCGCGCGGCCGTACCCGCGCTCACGTCGATCGTCAAGACGCCGCCGATCTTCGACAACCGCGCCGCGGGGGCCGCCGCTGTGTCGGTCGTCTGAGCGAAGGGGCCGCTCCCTGCACCCACATCACGTAGCATCCGGCCATGAGCTACACCGTGAAACTGGTCGACTTTCCCGACGCCCCGGCCGACGTCATCGCCACCGCGGAGTCGCGCTTTCGCCGTGAACTCGACAAGCTGCTGGGCGACGGCGTCGAACCTGCGCTGAAGGCATTCGAGAACGCCAGCGAGTCCAGCGCCGACGAACTCACCAAGGACGAACTCGCACTGGCCGCCACCTGGGCCAAGGCCTACGAAGCCGCGAAGACCGCGGGCTTCCGTGCGCTGGGCGAAGCCGACGAGGCCTACTTCGAGATCCGCCTCGACTGACCTGCCGTCTTCTTTTGCAACGGCTCGGGAGCCGGCCTGCGGCTGCCACTGAACCCAGCAGACGAAACAGCCGCGCGGGAGGCGCCCGGCAGCTTCGCCACCCGCTCCGACAGAAAGTCCACCAGCACGTGCACCCGCAGCGGCAGTTGGCGACGCGGGGCATACAGCAGGTGCGCCTCCTGCGGCGGCCCGGTGTGCCGGCCCAGCACGCGCACCAGCCGGCCTTGCGCGAGCAGGTCGGCCACCATCCAGGTGGGCTGCAGCGAAATGCCTGCGCCGCCGAGCACGCTGTCGAGCAAAGCCACCGCGTTGTTCACACGGTAGCGGCTGCGCACCGGCACCGTGACGGAGCCTTCAGGGCCTTGCAGCAGCACGCCGTCGTCGCCTGACGCATAGCGCAGGTAGTCGTGCGCCAGCAGGTCCTGCGGCTTGCGCGGCCTGCCGCGCGCCGCGATGTACTCGGGCGAGGCGACCAGCACGCGCGGCCACGTGCCCAGGTGGCGGGCAACGAGGTCGGGCGGCAAGGCGCCGCCGACGCGCAGCGACACGTCGATGCGCTCCTCCAGCGGATCGACGAAGCGGTCGTCGAGCACCAGCTCCAGTTCGATGTCCGGATACAGGCCCAGGAACTCCAGCGCCATTGCATTGAGATGCCGCTGCCCCATCGTCACCGGCGCGCTCATGCGCAGCAGGCCGCGCGGCTGCTGGATGCCTTCGCGTGCATCGGACACCGCGTCGCCGTAGTCCTCCAGCATGCGCCGTGCGCGCTCGTGAAAGCGCTGCCCCTCCTCCGTCAGGCTCAGGCCGGCCGCCGTGCGCCGCAGCAGGCGCACCCCGAGCGAGCGTTCCAGTCCCGCGACCAGCTTGCTGACGGTCGGCTGCGTGGTGCCGAGCGCGCGGGCCGCGCCCGAGAGGCTGCCCAGCTCCACGCTGTGCACGAAGGCTTCGAGGGCGCGCAAGGTGTCCATGGTGTATTCAAATATGGAATGGTCTGCATGCCATTCTGCCGTCTACCCATCCGGATGCGCATGAAAGAAAGTCGAGTCCTGGCTTCACCGCTCATCGAAGGACTCCCATGACAACCCCGAAATTCGCATCGATCCTGCGCCACGGCGCCCTCGCACTCACCCTGGCCGGCATGGCTGCCGGCTCGGTGGCCGAACCGGCCGCCGCGCACTGGAGCCCCAGCTGGATGTCCAGCACGCAGCCGATCTGGAGCGGCGACTTCGTGCTGCCCACCGGCCTGCCGTTCCAGTTCAACCGGCAGACCCTGCGGCAGGTGGCGCGGCTGAGCATCGGTGGCTCGCGGCTGCGCGTGGCGATCAGCAACGAAGGCGGCACCACACCGCTGCACATCGGCGCGGCGCGCTTGGCGCGGCATGCCGAGGGCTCGGCGGTCGTCGAAGGCAGCGACCGGCCGCTGCGCTTCGGCGGGCAGACCGAAGTCACCATCCCGCCCGGCGCGCGGCTGGTCAGCGACCCGGTGGACATTGCCCTGCCTGCACTCGCCGAGGTGGCCGTGTCGCTCTACCTGCCGCAGCCCAGCCAGCCCGCGGGCTTTCATTTCGATGCACGCCAGACAGCCTACGTGGCCGACGGCGACCTGAGCGCGGCGCAGCACCTGCCTGCCAGGGCCACCGCGTGGAGCACCCGCGTCTACGTGAGCGGCCTCATGGTCGAGACGCAGCAGCCACCCATCACCGTCGTCACCCTCGGCGATTCGCTGACCGACGGCAACGGCTCCACGCCCGGCGCCAACACCCGCTGGCCCGACGCGCTGGCCGAGCGGCTGGCGGGCCGCAACGTCGCGGTGCTGAACGCCGGCATCTCCGGCGGCCGCCTGCTGAAGGACGGCATGGGCCGTGCCGGCCTGGAGCGCGCGGGCCGCGACGTGTTCAGCCAGCCCGGCGTGCGCGCCATGGTCGTGCTGCTGGGCACCAACGACATCGGCTGGCCCGGCGGCCCCTTCGCACCGGACGAGCCCGCGGTGAGCGCGCAAGCCGTCATCCAGGGCCTGCGGCAACTGGTCGAGATGGCCCATGCCCACAACGTGCGCATCACGGCCGGCACCATCGCGCCGACCGAGCGCGCGCTGGAAGGCACGCCGCTCGAAGGCCACTACTCGCCCGACAAGGACAAGGTGCGCCAGGCCGTGAACCGCTGGATTCGCGAGAGCAAGGTGTTCGACGCGGTAGTCGACTTCGATGCGCTGCTGCGCGACCCGGCCCGCCCCTCGCGGTTGAAGGCGGCAATGGACTCGGGCGACCACCTGCATCCGGGCGATGCCGGCTACAAGGCGATGGCGGCGGCCATCGACCTGGACGCCCTGCTCGGCGCACCCGTCCAGCCTTAGAGCAGCCTTCCTCAGGGCTTGCAAGCCCGGAAACATACTGTACACAAACACAGTATTTCCCTAGAATTCGTCGTCTCCGAGAACAACTTCAAGGCGACGACCATGACCACCGCCAATCCGCCTGCGCCCTCTGCGCAGGTTCTTTTTTTCTCCCGGCTGCACCCGTTGCAGGCCCGCTCCCGCTCTCCCGCTGGCCGGATTTCGACCTGGCCCTTCAAGGTAGCCCGCGACAGGGACGACATTCGCGTCCAGGCGGCGCGCGTGATCCGCACGACGGCCGAGAATTGGTGGCCATCCGAATCCTGATGGAGGTGCGCAATGGCTGCTCGCAGACAGCTTCTCATCGGGCTTTTTCCCACCAGGGAAGTCCAGGTCGACATCGAGACTCACCGCAAGGACTGGTTGTGGCCCCGCGGCTGCTCCTTTCCGCCCCAGGAACGCCTGCACCTGACGCTTCAGTACCTCGACGACCAGCGGGAAGACGCCGAGCAACGGCTGCGTGCCGCGCTCGCCGAAGTGTCCATGCAGCCGCTGGAGCTCACGCTCGACCGCTCATGCACCTGGTCGAACAATGTCTCGGTGATGCAGTTGTCCGAGCACGAAGGATTGCGACGCCTTCAGCGCGACATCACCCACGTGCTGCTGCGGGCCGGCTTTCCCCTTCTGGTTCACGTGTGGACACCGCACATCACGATCGCACGGCACTCGGAGCATGCCGCAGGGCCCACATTGCGGACCCCGATCCGCTGGACGGCGACCGAGTTCCGCCTGGTGCGCTCGCATTTCACGTCCCCGTTCCGCCACGAGCTGCTGGGCTCCTATCCCCTGCACTGAACTGCGCAAGGAAACGGAAACGGCTCAGATCAGCATGTCCTGCGCGTCGTCCTCGAAGCCCTCGACCGGCTGCGCCTTGGCCAGCGCAAGCCACACCGCAAACGGAATGCGATCGAACGCGCGATGCACGGCCGCGCGTGCCACCACGAGGCGATCGCCCTCGAGCACCATCACGCCGCACTCGGCCGGCACCTCCTCGGGCGTGGCGATGCAGCGGCCTTTCGCGTCGTTGCCCAGCACGTACCAGCACTCGCCGCCCAGGTCGAGGTAGGCCGCGCGCTTGTCGGGCTTGCGCAGGTCGCCCAGCAGGTCGGCGCGGCTCACCTTCACCTCGTGCACGATGGGGTGCGCATAGGCCTCGACGCTGGTATTGCGGATCGAGAACACATCGGGCCGCGCAACGCACCAGCGCGGCTTGCCGCCCTCTTCCAGCGGCGGCAGACGAGCCCGCAGGCCGAGGCCGCGCCACGCGACGCGGCCGCCGCGCGTCATCTCGCGCGCCACGCGTTCGACCAATGCCTCGTGCGGCGACAGCGCCGCGCGGTTGATGGTGAGCGTGGTGGCGATGCGCGCAATGCCGGCGTCGGTCACGCGCAGCGTCTCGTGGCCGTGCGGCGTGCGCACGCGCTCCAGATAACCGCCCGCCAGCAGTTCGACCTCGATGGCATCGCAGCAGGGCCACCCCGCGGATCGGTAGATCTCGCGCAGCCGCCGCGCATGCAGTTTTCCGAACGGCACCTCGCCGGTTCTCTGTATGGGCGGCGGAGGCTCCACCACGGGTGGCGGAAAACCGGGATCGGTGAACGGCGGCTCCGCGGGTGGCGGATCGCCCTCGGGCGGAAGTCCGGGCGGCGGTGGCGGCGGCACGGGTATGGGCACGTCGGGCGCGGGCGGCGGTGGGCCGATCGGCGTGTCGACGACGGAGTCAAGAGCGAGTGCGGACATGGGAGAAACAGGTTAGCGAAAAGTCGAGGGGTGCGCGAGGCATGGAACGATCGGTTGCATTCGCCCTTGCCCGTCAATGGAAGTCGCGGCTGGTGTTGCTCTGCGCGAGCCGGCCCATGAGCGGCGTCAGGTCCTTGAAACCGGTGGCGATCAGGTGCTGCACCTTGCCGCCGCTGTCGTCGTCGCGCTGCCATGTGCCCTGCACCGCGAGCAGGTGCGACTTCAGCAGCGGCTCGCGCCAGGCTTCGATGACATGGCTCCAGACGATCACGTTGACGTTGCCGGTCTCGTCCTCCAGCGTGACGAAGATGGTGCCGTTGGCGGTTCCGGGCCGCTGGCGCCCCTTGACGATGCCGCAGGCGCGCACGGTCTGGCCGCTGGGCTGCGCACGCAGTTGCTCCGCGCTCATGAGCTTCATGCGCGCGAGGCGCGGGCGCAGCAGCGCGAGCGGATGGCGGCGCAGCGTGAGGCCGAGCGCCGCATAGTCGCCGACGATCTCCTCGCCCTCCGGCGCGGCCGGCAGCAGCAGCGCCTGTTCGTGGATCGGCACGCCCTTGAGCAGGGCCGGGGCGCGGCTCCCCATGCCACGGGTGGCGGTGGCGTCCCACACCTGCTGGCGCCGATGGCCCGAGAGCGACATCAGTGCATCGGCCGCGGCCAGCGCGGCCATGTCCTTGCCATCGAGTTCAGCGCGCAGGGCAAGGTCTTCGGTGCTGGTGAAAGGCGCCTGCGCACGCGCCTCGAGCAGTCGCTTGGCGCCCTGCTCGCTGAGGCTCGAGATCCGTTTCAGGCCGAGCCGCACCGCGGGCTGGTTCTCGTTGCCCAGGCGATCGGCGTAGCGCGCATCGGTGCCCGTCGGCATGCGCGGCGCATCGAGCGCGCGGGCTTCGAGCGTGGTGTCCATCTCGCTCTTCGTGACGTCGACCGGACGCACTTCCACGCCATGGCGCCGCGCGTCCTGCACGAGCTGCGAGGGGCTGTAGAAGCCCATCGGCTGCGAATCGAGCAATGCCGCGAGGAAGCAGGCCGGCTCGTAGTTCTTGAGCCAGCTGCTGATCGTGACCAGCAGCGCGAAGCTGGCGGCGTGGCTTTCGGGGAAACCGTAGTCGCCGAAGCCCATGACCTGCTTGAAGATGGCTTCGGCGAAGCTGGCCTTGTAGCCGTTATCGACCATGCCATCCACGAGCTTGTCGTGAAACTTGCCCAGGCCGCCCTTGCGCTTCCACGCGGCCATGGCGCGGCGCAATTGATCGGCCTCGTCGGCAGTGAACTTGGCCGCGATCATCGCGATCTGCATCACCTGCTCCTGGAAGATCGGGATGCCCAGCGTGCGCTCCAGCGCGGGGCGAAGCTCTTCTTTCTCGTAGTGGATGGGCAGCTCGTTGCGCTTCCGCTCCCGCTGCTTGAGATACGGATGCACCATGCCGCCCTGTATCGGCCCCGGCCGCACGATGGCGACCTCGATCACGAGGTCTTCATAAGTGCGCGGCTTCAGGCGCGGCAGCATCGACATCTGCGCCCGGCTCTCGATCTGGAACACGCCGATGGTGTCGGCATCGCAGATCATGTCGAACACATTCTGGTCGTCGTTGGGGATGTGATGCATCTCGATCGCCGAGTTGCGCCAGCGGTTCATGTGGTCGAGTCCCCTGCGGATCGCGCTGAGCATGCCGAGCGCGAGCACGTCGACCTTGAGCATGCCCATGGCTTCGAGGTCGTCCTTCTCCCACTGGATGACGGAGCGGTCTTTCATCGAGGCCTTCTCGACCGGCACCAGCCGCGTGAGCTTCGTATGCGTGAGCACGAAGCCGCCCACGTGCTGGCTCAGGTGGCGCGGAAAGCCCTTGAGCCGCTGCGTCATCTCGATCCATTGCACCAGCTTGAGTTCGTCTTCCTCCACGCCCACGCGTGCGGCCGCCTGGCGCAGCTGCTCGCCGAGCACGGTGTCGTCGAACCAGTAGTGGTCTTTCGCGAACTCGTCGATCAGCCGCTCGTCGATGCCGATGGCCTTGCCCACATCGCGCAACGCGCTGCGCGAGCGGTAGCAGATGACGACGGCCGCGATGGCGGCGCGCTCGCGACCGTACTTCCTGTAGATGTACTGGATGACCTCTTCGCGCCGCTGGTGCTCGAAGTCGACGTCGATGTCGGGCGGCTCGCGGCGGTGGCGACTCAGGAAGCGCTCGAACAGCAGGTGGCCCTTCTCGGGGTTGATCGCGGTGATGCCCAGGCAATAGCAGACTGCGGAATTGGCCGACGACCCGCGCCCCTGGCAGAGGATGTGCTCCGAGCGCGCGAAGCGCACGATGTCTTCCACGGTGAGGAAGAACATCTCGTATTCGAGTTCGAGGATCAGGTCGAGCTCTTTCTGCACCTGCGCCCGCACCACGTCGGGAACGCCCTGGGGATAGCGGACCTGCGCGCCCTCCCACGTCTTTCGCACCAGCGTCTGCGCCGGTGTTTCATGGCTGCCCACGCTTTCCAGCGGGTACTTGTAGTTTTCGCGGATCACCTCGGGATCGAAGCTGCACCGACCGGCCACCACCAGCGTGTTCGCCAGCATCTGCGGCAGGTAGAGATCGGCCAGCCGCATGCGCGGGCGCAGGTGCCGTTCGGCATTCGGCTGCAGCGCAAAGCCGCATTCGGCCACGGTCCGGCCTTCGCGCACGGCCGTCAGCACGTCGTGCAGCGGCTTGCACGAACGCGCATGCATGTGCACGTCGCCGGCCGCCACCAGCGGCACGCCGGCCTCTTCGCCCGCCTGCATCAGCGTGACGAACCAGAGATCGTCGTCGAGTTCGTTGAACAGCTCCACGGCCAGCCAGAGATTCGCGCCATACAGCGCCCTGGCGGCCGACAGGTCTTCGTGCAGCGTCGCCGTGTCCATCGCGCCGCCGGGGTTGCGCTGCGGTACGAAAAGAACCTGGCAGTCCCGCAGCGAGGCCATGTCGCTGTCTTCCCAGCTCACGCGGTACTCGCCCTTGGGCAGTTCGGTGTTGCGTGCGGCGGTGATGAACTCGCAGAGATTGCCCCAGCCTTCGGTGCCGTTCGCGATCACCACGAGCCTGAAGCGCTCGAACTGGAACTCGCTGCCGAACAGCAGGCGGAAACCGGGATTGCGCGGAATCGGCGGCGCATCGGGATGTTCGCGCTCGTACTCGTCCAGCTTCGCAGGCAGGTCGCGCAGGGCCACATGCGCGCGCACGATGCCCGCCACCGAGCATTCGTCGGTGATGGCCAAGGCCGTGTAGCCGAGCTGGTAGGCGCGCTCCACCATTTCCTCCGGCGTCGAGGCGCCGCGCTGGAAGCTGAAGTGGGTGAGGCAATGCAGCTCGGCGTAGTCGGGCAGCGTGAATGTGGGCTTCCCGCGCAGCGGCAAGGGCAGCGCATGCAGCTTCGCCGAGTTGCGTCCACGCAGTTGCTTGCCGCTCAGGTCAGGCATAGAACCCCTGCAGGTACCAGCGCACCTCGCCGGACGAAAAACGGGCAGAGGGCCGCTCGCGGAAGATCCACACCAGGCCGGCTTCGGGGCTTTCGGCGACGTAGTAGTCGCGCATGGCAGGCTGGCCGCCGTCTTCCTTGTCGCCCCACCAGCCGGCCTCGACACGCTGCGGCCCGATCAGCCTGCTCAGCGGGCCGCGGTAGCACGGGCGCTCGCCGTCCATCTCGAGCAGCAGCGGCTCGGGCAACAGCCACGGTGGATAGATGGCATCGGGCTGCGAGTCTGCGGCTTTTTCGTCCTTGCGGGCCTTGGCGGGCGCGTTCTCCTTCTGCAGCGCGGGACGCCATGCCTGCTTGCGCTCGGGCCGGTGATCGGCCTGCGCCGCCGGCACCACCACCTGCTGCGCTCCGAGCCGCACGCTGAGCCGCTCGACCATCTCGTGCAGCCTGTCGCCCTTGCGGTTGTCCTCCGGCAGGAAGCTGGTGCTGGCGCCGGCCCACGGATCGGTTTCGAGCGTGCGCAGCCTGAGCCAGCTCGCGGGCGCGGCCAGCGTGGTGAGGGCGAGCTTTTCCGACAGCAGGCGGCGCAGGTGCGCCATGTCCTGCGTGGGCTCGGCCGTGCGCACGGTGACCTGCTGGTGCGGCGGCAGGTTCACGCCGTTGAAGCGCTTGAGGTCGAGCGTCCATTGCAGCTCGAGCGCGCGCGCACCGCGCTGGCGGGCGCGCAGCCAGATCTGCAGGGCCGACAGCAGCCGGTTGGCCGACCACATGAGTTCGGGCGCGGTCTCGGCCAGCGCGGGCAGCTCGAGCTTCTGCTCGAACACGTCGGGCAGCGTGAGCCAGGCATGGCTTTCGGGGCGCAGGCCCCAGGCGGCGTCGAGCGCCTCGCGCAAGCCAGTGCCGAAGCGCCGCGTGAGGCCGCCGCGCGGCAGTGCCGCCACATCGCCCCAGGTGCGGCAGCCCAGGCGCGCGAGCAGGTCGAGGTGCTCACGCGCGGCGCTCAGGGTGTCGAGCGGCAGGCCGGCCGGAATGTCCTGGGGCCTGTTCTCGTCGCGCTCGAACAGGCGCAGCCGCGCCAGCGCGATCAGGCTCGTGGCGCCCTGCGCGCCCAGCATGCGCACATCGGGCGCGGGGTTGGCGGCCAGCAACTGGCGCATCAGCTGCAGCCGCCCGCCCCACAGGCGCTCGCAGGCGGAGACTTCAAGCATCAGCGCTTCGTCCTGCCAGGCGACGTGCGGGGTGTACTGCAGCGCCCACCAGCCCAGCGATTCGGGCGTGGGCAGCGTGGGAGCGTCGGGCGTGTCGGCGTCAGGCAACCACTGCAAGGCGATCCAGTGCATCCGGGCCTCCTCCTTTCCACGCGTCGATGCGCACCACGGTCGCCGAAGACGCTGCCGTCTCGCCGGCCGGCACCGTGCCCGACTGCTGCAACCGCAACTTGCGCCGCAGCCGGGCGGCGGCCAGCAGCGCGGCCATGCGTTCGTTGCGCGCCGGCAGCATCACCGGCGCGGCCAGCGGCGGGCCGCGGCGCTTGAGGATGTGCAGCTCGATCTGCGACGCATCCGATTCGCAGCGCCCGGCGCGGATGCGCAGCCGCGCCGGCGAGGCCGACCGCGCGGCCGATTCGGGCCGGCACACGAACAGCAGCACCTCGTGCTGCGCGGCCGCCAGCTGCAACCGCCGCAATTCGCCCACCCGCGCCTGCGGCAGCCAGGCCACGACGGCGGCGATGTCCGCGCAGCGCAGCGCCTGCTCGCAGGCCCACAGCCGCGCGGCCGGAGCCTCGCTCCTGACCCACATCAGCGCTTCCACCGGCAGCCCCTGCGCCGCGAGCGACGGCCCGCAGGGTTCATAAGGCGCGCCGACCAGCACCACCGGCCCGCCGCGCGCCTGCACCGCCTGCGCCAGCGCGGGCAGCAGCAGCCGCCAGACATGGGCCTCGGGTGCGCCCTGCAGCAGTTCCGTCATCGCGCCCACCGGCCAGCCGCCGCCCGGCAGCTGCGCATCGAGCGCGGCGTGGCCGGTGGCGGTGACCTGCGCGTCGGCCAGGCCGAGTTCGTCGGCATGCCAGACGCCGCGGCCCGCGGCAGCGGAAAAGGAGTCGAGGAAAGGGAGGCCCATGGGTGAAGACTGTTAACTGTATTTTTATACAGTACTCTCCAGGCCGCAACCAAAGACCCGATTTACCTCGCAGGGCCATCGCCTTAAGATGGAGTCGCTAACACTAAGTTACCAACATGCACAAAAAGATTCATCTGCTGGCTTCGGCCTTCGTCGCTCTCTCCACTGTCCTGGGGCTTCCGTCTGCGGTGCAGGCGCAGACCAAGCCGCTCCTGATCGGCCAGACCTACGTGCAGACGGGGCCGCTGGCGTCCCTGTCGCCCGAGCCCCTGCTCGGCATCCGTGCCATGTTCGCCGCGGTGAACGCGAACGGCGGCATCAACGGCCGGCCGGTCGAGCTGCGCCAGCTCGACGACGCCTACGACCCCGCCAAGGGCGCCGAGAACGTCAAGACCTTCGTGAAGGACGGCGCCATCGGCGTGCTGATGCCCATCGGCACTTCGTCGTCGATCGGCGCGATCAAGGCGGCCAACGAACTCAAGGTTCCCATCGTCGGGCCCTACTCGGGTTCTGGCCCGGTGGTGAAGCCCACCGAATACGGCTTCCCGGTGCGCATCAGCTTCGACGAGGAATACAGCCGCATCGTGAACCACCTCTACACGATCGGCCTCTCGCGCATCGCCTTCGCCCACAACGACAACCCGGGCGCACGGTCGGCGCTGGAAAGCACGCAGAAGTTCATTGCCGAGCGCGGCGAGAAGATGGCCGGCAGCGTGGCGATCAAGAACGACGGCTCCGACGCCGCCGAGCGCGCCGCCGAGCTGGCCAAGCTCAAGCCCAAGGCGGTGGTGCTGGCAGCCACCAACGAGGTGGCGGCGAAGTTCATCACGGCCTACCGCGCGACGGGCGGCGAGACGGCCTTCTACTCGTTCTCCTTCCTGAACGGGCAGAAGCTGTTCCAGGACATCAAGAAGGACGCTGCCGGGGTGGTCATCTCGCAGGTCGTGCCCTATCCGTGGAACAGCGCAATGCCGGTGATTGCCGAGTACCAGGCGGCCATGAAGAAGATCGGCGCGACCGAGTTCGGCTATGCCAGCCTCGAGGGCTATGTTGCGGCGAAGGTCATGGTCGAAGGCCTGAAACGCGCCGGGGCGAACCCGACGCCGGAATCGCTGCAGAAGGGCCTCGAGTCGTTCAAGACGCTCGACATCGGCGGCATTGCGGTGTCGTACCGGCCCGGCGAGCACCGCGGCCTCACCTTCTCCGAGCTGTCGATGCTGAAGGCCGACGGGCGCTACCTGCGCTGAGGGCCTTGCCTGCCGCTGGCCCCGACAGGCTCCAAGCCGAAACCTGTCGGCGCAGAATTTCGTCCGTGACGACGCCTTTCACGAACGAGCCCCACCTCCCCGCTTTCACGCGCGCCCGGCTGCTGCGTGCGAGCGTCGCAC
>NZ_JBGLYN010000105.1:0-15361 GCF_047304045.1 Variovorax sp. Varisp85 | reverse complement strand
GCACGGCTCTTGTTTGTCCAGCCAGCAGTGAGTTTTCCAATGGACCGAATCCGACTCTTTGCGAGCGTGCTGATGGCTTGCAGCTTGACCGGCTGCATCGTGCTTGGGAACGCGGCGCGGTGAGCGGTCGATAGATGCAAGGGCAGCGCGTGCTGCTGGAGCACTCGCGAGGCGGCATCAAGGAATGCGCGGCGCCTCGTTGCCGGTGGCCATGATCGGCGCGAGGGTCGATCGGCCGTAGTTGCCCGGGGTGCCGGCTTCGTGCGCGGCACACGTCTCACCGGCGGCCACGAAGATGCCGAGCGCCAGCGCGCCGAAGGCCACCAGGCCCACGAGACACGATGTCCGGAAGGCTCTGCCGAGCTGCGGCATGGCGCCGAAGGCGGGTCGCGTCTTTCTCCATCGTGATTGCATCTCGAGCTCCGGGGGATGGCCATTTGCATGCGCCCACGCCGGCAGGCTGCTGAAGCGCAGCGCGTGCGATGCGTCGTTCGAGCTGCGATGCCGGGGACTGTTCATGGCCGGTATCGTGAGCTTCAAAACAGGAGAAAAATTGGACGGCGCCGCTCGATGGCGGCCGCGTGCTTCAGGGAGCCGCGCGGCGCGGTCCATGCGGCCAGTCGCCGCTCAGGTGGCTTGCGGAGGCTGGGACATGGCGGCTCGGGAGATGCGGGAGCCCCGATGATCCGCATCGATCCGGCAGGAAAAATGGTCCCGCGGCTCCCGCGCCGGCACCTCTCCCGCAGCCCTCAGACGATCCGCACCGACAGCTCCGGCAGCCGGTCGATGTGGATCTCGATCAGGTCGCCGCGCACCACCGGCCCGACGTTCTCCGGCGTGCCCGAGTAGATGATGTCGCCCGGCTTCAGCTCGAAGGCTTGCGACAGCCGGCTGATCTGCTCGGCCACAGACCAGATCATGTGCCTGAGCGTGGCGTTCTGCTTCGTCTGCCCGTTCACCTTGAGCCAGATCGCGCCATCGGTGAAGTGCCCGACCTTCGCCACCGGGTGGATCGGGCCGACGGGCGCCGAGTGGTCGAAGCTCTTGCCGATTTCCCAGGGTTTCTTCTGGTCGCCCATCTCGCGCTGCAGGTCGCGGCGCGTCATGTCGAGGCCGAGCGAATAGCCGTACACGTGGTCCAGCGCCGAGCTCGCCGGGATGTTGCGCCCGCCCTTGCCCAGCGCCACCACCAGCTCCACTTCGTAGTGGTAGTTCTTCGTGAGCGTGGGGTAGGGGTGGTCGGCCACCACGCCCGGCGTCACGACCTGGATCGCGTCGGCCGGTTTCTGGAAGAAGAAGGGTGGCTCGCGGCTCGGGTCCGAACCCATCTCGCGCGCATGTGCCTCGTAGTTGCGGCCGATGCAGTAGATGCGGCGCACCGGAAAGACCTGCTCGCTGCCGACGATCGGGATGGTCGATGCGGCGATGTCGAACGGCGTTGCCGCCGCGCGGCCGGCCCCGGCGGGCAGCGCGCAACCGGCGATGGCGCCCGTGGCCATGGCAGCGGAACCGGCCAGCAGGCCGCGACGGGAAGTGATCATGAGCGTCTCCTTGGTTTTATGGAATGCGGGTGCCGTGCCCGTCTGTTGCGTCGAGCATTTCCGATCTCCGGTGACGAATGGGCCTTGGCGGCTTTTTTTCAAAGGCAGCTGGCAACTGTTTCCTTATTAAAAGCATATCCAATCCGCGCGGGACGTGGCACGCTTGCTCCTTCTTTCTATCGTTCGGAACCGAGACATGCAGACGCAGTTGCGCGGCGCGCTGGAGATGAGCGTGGCCATGGTGATTTCCGGAACCATCGGATGGTTCGTCGTGCGCTCGGGCCAGCCATTGCCCGACCTGCTGTTCTGGCGCTGCGTGTTCGGCGCGGCGACGCTGCTGGTCGTGTGCCTCGCGCTGGGCCTGCTGCGGCGCGGCCTGACGCTGCGCAGCTTTGCTCTGGCCGCACTCGGCGGCGTGGCGCTGGTCGTCAACTGGGTGCTGATCTTCGCGGCCTTCTCGCATGCGTCGATCTCGATCGCCACGGCGGTCTACAAAACGCAGCCCTTCATGCTGGTCGCGCTCGGCGCGCTGCTGCTGTCGGAGCGGCTGACCGCGATGAAGGCCATCTGGCTGTGCATCGCGTTCGCCGGCGTGGTGCTGGTGGCGCAGGCCAAGTCCGGCGGTGGTGCCGACGGTTCCTCTTACTTGATCGGCGTGCTCATGGCGCTGGGCGCGGCCTTCTGCTACGCGGTGGCCGCCATCGTCGCGAAGAAGCTCGACGGCATCGCGCCGCACCTCATCGCACTGATCCAGGTCTGCGTGGGCATCGTGCTGCTCGCGCCCTTCGCGCACCTGAAGACGCTGCCCGCCGACGCCGCCACCTGGGGCGTGCACCTGACGATGGGCGTGGTCTACACGGGGCTGGTGTTCGTGCTGCTGTACGGCGCGCTGCAGAAGCTCTCGACGCCGGTGGCGGGCGCGCTGTCGTTCATCTATCCGCTGGTGGCCATTGGCGTCGACTACGTCGCCTTCGGCCAGCGGCTGGGCGCGCTGCAGCTGGTGGGCGCGGCGGCCATTTTGATCGCGGCGGCGGGCATGACCTTCGGATGGACCCTGCCGGGCCTGCCGCGGCGCTTGCCAGCTGCCGAAGAGCGCTGAACCGGGAAGCCGCCGCGACGCCGTCAGCTGGCGCCTTGCTGGCGCCGTCCCAGTGCGAACACCGAGTTCGGCGCGTCGACGACAAAAGGCTTGCGCGTGGACGGCTGGCCGGACGGCGTGCGCCGGCTGTCGCTGCGTGCCGCGGCCTGCACGCCCTTGGCCTTCTGCTCGTCGACCAGGCTTTGCAGCGAGATCGACCTGAGGAACTCGACCGCCCGCAGGTTCACGGTGGCCCAGAGCTCGTCGATTTCGCAGCGGCCGGCCTCGCCCGGCGCGTCGGCATTGCGCCGGCGGGAGGATTCCGCATCGTGTTCCTCGATCGAGAGGACGATGTCGGCCACGGAAATCTCCGCCGCCTTGCGGCTCAGAGAGTACCCGCCGCCCGGGCCGCGGGTCGATTCGACGAGGCCGGCGCGGCGCAGCTTGCCGAACAGCAGCTCCAGGTAGGACAGCGACACGCGCTGGCGCAGGCTGATCGAGGCCAGCGTGACGGGGCCCGAACGGCCGTGCAGAGCGATGTCGATCATCGCGGTGACCGCGAAGCGGCCCTTGGTGGTGAGGCGCATGTCAGTTCTCCTTTTCGGGGGATTACTCGTCGCGGCCGCCGGCGATGCCCAGCAGGGCCAGCAGCGACTGGAAGACGTTGTAGATGCTGAGATACACACCCAGCGTGGCGGAGATGTAGTTGGTTTCCAGGCCGTCCTTCACGCGCTTGAGGTCGTGCAGGATGAAGGCCGAGAAGATGCCGATGGCCAGGACCGACAGCGTCATCATCAGCGCGCTCGACTGGATGAAGAAGTTGGCGATGCCCGCCACCAGCAGCCCGATCGCGCCGATGAAGAGCCACTTGCCCATGGAAGACAGGTCGCGCTTGATGACCGACGACAGCGTGGCCATGCCGAAGAAGATCGCGCCGGTGCCAGCGAACGCCGTCATCACCAGGCTCGCGCCGTTGGCCAGGCCGAGCACCGCGCCGACAAGGCGCGACAGCATCAGTCCCATGAAGAATGTGAAGGCCAGCAGCACCGGCACGCCGGCGGCCGATTCCTTGGTCCTCTCGATGGCGTACATGAAGCCGAAGGCGCCGCCGAGGAACACCATCAGGCCGATGCCCGGCGACATGGCGCGCGACAAGCCGGTGGCAACGCCGATCCAGGCGCCGAGCACGGTGGGCACCATCGACAGCGCGAGCAGCCAGTAGGTGTTGCGCAGGACGCGGTTGCGCTCCTGCGGCGATGCGAGGGGCAGATCGATGCTGTCGTGATGGGCGATAGGGCTGTTGTTCATTGTGTGGATTCCTTGAAGCCGGACCTGTGCCGGCTGCGCGCAAATGGCGCGTGCAGTGGCGGCGCAGGGCCTGAAAATGAGAGGTGTCGTTGCCGCGATGCGGGTACCGCATGGGGCGGCCCCGGATCGCAAGGGCGGGAGCCATGGCGGCTCCCGGTCGCGCAGGCTTTGGGGGCCTAGGCGACGAAGGCAGCGGCCCGGGGTGGCCGCTTGGGTCGCGCGAGGAACGGCGAGACGGTGGTGGTCAGGCCGAGCTTTGGCGGCTGTTCCGTGAAGCGCAGCAGTGCGGGAGCGTCGTTGCGCGCGTTGACCAGTTCGGCGTGTTCGGAGCCGGCCTCGTCGAGGGAAAGGGCATCGTCCGAGGCCTCATCGGCAGCCCCTGCCGGAGCGTCGGAGAGCGCCACGACCAGCGTGGCGGCCTGCGACTCGCCGTGCGAATGGCCGGCACCGATCATGCTGTGCGCAAGCACGGCAAAGCCGTAGCAGGACAACATGATGGAGAGGACAGCAGCGGCAAACCAGCGGGACATGTAGGGGCAATTTTACCTGCCGCGGTTTGCGGCGCTCGCCACGGGGGTTTCAACCGACCGGATCGCATGGATGTTCGTCAGGCTGGCGCGGCCGTGGTTTCGCTGCCTTCGGACTGCAGCCATTCGCGTGCGTGGGTGCGCAGGGCGTCGATCTGCAGCCAGATCAGGCCGAGTTCGGTGTGAAGGGTTCGCGCCTGCGGGTCGTTGCTGGTGGCGACGGCCTGCGCCAGTGCGGCCCGCGCGGCAGGCTCCGCGGCGGCATCGCCCGGCGCCTCGATCAGGCCCTTTTCCAGCCCGGCCGCCAGCCCTTCGAGCGCCGCGATAGCTCCTTCCGCCGCCGTTTGCAGCAGTGCCATCTGCGCCGAGTCGGGCAGCGCCGCGCGGTGGGCGCCCAGGGCCGAGAGGTAGCTCAGCAGCGTGTGCGAGCGGATCAGGAAGCGCAGCGCCACCCCCGCGCGCGGCCGCACATAGCCCGGCTCGCGGAACATGTCCGACACCGCCGTGGACAGCGCC
This sequence comes from Variovorax sp. Varisp85, assembly GCF_047304045.1. NCBI lineage: Bacteria > Pseudomonadati > Pseudomonadota > Betaproteobacteria > Burkholderiales > Comamonadaceae > Variovorax > Variovorax sp. Varisp85. Next base: position 10,391 of record NZ_JBGLYN010000105.1, on the reverse strand, counting down.
GCGTCCGCGTTGTGGTCGTTGCGCCGCGCCAGCCGGTAGTCGAGGTGGTCGCGCGCGCCGGTGCGGTACTGGCTGACGATCTGCCGCAGGTAGCCGGCATGGCCGCGCATCGCGGCTGCGGCCAGTTCATTGATGCGCCGCGCCTGCCAGTGCGGCAGCACCAGCAGCACGGCCAGCCCGGCGATCGCGCTGCCGATGGCGGTGTCGACCAGCCGCGGCACCAGCAGCACGCCGCTGTCGCCGACCTGGTTGAAGCACATCAGCACCAGCAGCGTCATCGATGCTGTGGCCAGCAGATAGCGCGTGGCGCGGGTCGCGAAGAACAGCACGCCGGCAGCCACCGCGATCACCGACTGCACCAGCGGCTGCGGAAACAGCTGCAGCAGCGCCCATCCGGCCACCACGCCGAGCGCGGTGCCGGCGATGCGCTGCCCCATGCGCGAAATGGTGTCGCCGTAGGTCTGCTGGCAGACGAACAGCGTGGTCAGCAGGATCCAGTAGCCCTGCGCCGGGTGGATGGCGCGCATCACCCCGTAGCCCGCAACCAGCGCGATCGACAGCCGCAGCGCGTGGCGAAAGAGCGGAGAGCGCGTGGTGAGCTGCCGCCGCACGCGCTCGACCGCATCGCGCCACGAGCGCGGCGAGCGGTCGAACAGGCCCATCTCGGTGCGGCCCGCGCGCGCCGACGGCTGGCTGGCACCCGTGAGCTGGCCGTCGAGCAGCGCGAGGTTGCGCGCCAGCGCCTCGACCGATGCCAGCAGCGCCAGCCTCGCGGGCGTGTCGGCCCGCGCACGCTCGTGCTCGATGGCGCTGCGCAGGTCGGCCAGCGCCTGCACGGTCTCCGGAGCGACCTCGAAGGGTTCGCGCCGCGCGATCGAATCGGCCAGCCGCTGGCAGGCCAGCCCCTGCAGGCCCAGCACGCGCTGGCAGCGGTAGAGCAGGTCGCTGTGGAAGAAGGCATCGGCCAGCGCGTTGTAGTCGTCGTGCGAGGAGCTGGCGCGCTCGTGCACGTCCTGCGCGATCAGGTAGAGCCCGCGGTAGCGCGAGAGCCGGCCGGGCGGCGCGCGCGCGCCGATGCGCAGGAAGATGCTTTCCTTCGCGGCGTTGAGCTCCGCCACCACCTCGGCATTGAGCTGCGCGAGCGCGAGCCGCTTGCGCTCGATGTCGATGCCGCGCAGCGGCTCGAACAGCGAGGCCTTGAAGCGCACGAAGCTGCCCAGCACCGTGAACAGCGTCACCAGCCGCGCCTGCACCGGCTGCGCCGGAAAGGCCGCGCACCACAGCACCGAGAACACGCCGTACCAGGCCGCGCCGGCCAGCAGCAGCAAAGGCTCGCGCCCGCGCTGCACCACGCCGTGCGCGCCCAGGTTCTCGATGCCGAGCGTGGCGTACATCGCGAGGATCAGCGTCGCGTACGCGATCGCCTTGTAGCGCGCTCCCACCGCACCGAGCATCGTGAGGCAGAAGGCCGCGAGCGCCAGCCCGGCGATGAACAGCAGCGGCAGGCCGAACGCCGCCTCGACCGCGAACGCGATGGCGGCGAAGCAGCCCAGCGTGACCACCTGCGCGCGCAGCCGGCCGCGCCAGCTGTCATCGGTCTCGGCAAGCGCGCTGGCGATGGCGCCGAGGAACAGCGGGATCACCGCATCGGGATGGCCGGTCCAGGCGCAGCCCGCCATGAGGCTGCCGAGGGTGAGAAGAATGCGCACGGGCTGCGCGCGGGAAGCGAAGGACCGCAGCCGCTGGCGCAGCGCGTCGGGAGACAGGGGAAGCATGGGGTCGATCTTGCACGATGCATGCCACCGCCATGTGGCACTCCGCCGCTAGGGGGTGGGCCGGCTGCGCAGGAAGCCGTGGCGCAGAGCGATCCACCTGGCCTGGCCGTCGTCGGCTGCGGGGCCGGCGTCGAGGCCCGCGAGCAGCATCCGGTCTTCGACCTGCAGGAACTGGCAGGTCGGCGCGCCGCCGGTGCCGGGCAGCACGCGCAACGTGGCATCGCCGAGATCGATCTGCTCGCCCGGTGCGGGCGATGCGATAGATGCATTGGGCCAGGCCTCGTGCAAGGCGTGCTTCTTCTCTTCTTCGGTCGTTGCCTGCGTCGACAGGAGCCATCTCACCCGGCCAGGTGCCGCCGCGACGAGGGCCGCGAGATGCCCGGGGCTCGCGGGCAGCGCGTCGACCAGTGCGCAATCGCCGCCCGCGACGCCCACGAAATAGCTGTGCGCCAGCGCGCCCGATGCATCGGCCTCGCCCGTGACCCGCAAGACCCGCGCCGACAGCCGCATCACCAGTCCGGCCTCGTGCGCATAGCGGCCGCCGCCCTTGCCGTCCGGATCGACGTGCCCGACTTCCTCGTACGCCGGCTCTTCCATGTTCACCGGCCGCCGGCCCGCGGGACCGTCCGCCAGCCGCGGCATGATGCGCGGGATGTGCGTCAGGCCGCGCGCATGGGCCATGAGTTCGGCCGTGCTTGCGAAATGCGCGAGCTGTTCGAGGATGCGGCGCGTCACGTTCATCAGCTTGAGCCCGCGCGCGGGCGCCACGGCCTCGGCCGGCCGCAGCCACATGTGCTCGACCGTCTCGCGCCCGTCGGGCCGCACGCTCTGCGCCTCGGGCATTGGCGCGAGAAAGAAGCGGGTGTCGAAGCGGCGCGGCATGCCCGGCGGCGTGAGCCAGTGGGTGAAGTAGGCGAGCCGGTCGGCCGCGAGCTGCCAGCCGTGCCGGTCGCACAGCGAAATCAGCGCGTCGGTGCCTTGCTCCGCTTCGTCGCGCATGGCCGCGAGTTGCGCGGGCGGCAGCTTGTCGAGCGCCACCAGCCGGCCCGTGCCGTCGGCCGCGAACAGCACGCCGGCTTCCTCGAAGCATTCGCGGATCGCGGCCGCGTAGTAGTCGAGGCCGCCCTGCGGCACCGCGAGGCGTTCGCTCGCGGCGCTGTCGTCCAGGCCGCCGCAGTGCCCGTGCAGGCTGCGGTCGTGCGCGTCGATCACGCCGCCCGGAAACACGCTGGCACCGCTGTTCTGGTCGTCGGCCTTCTCGGCCCGCCGCAGCATCAGCACCTCGAGCCCGTGGCTGCCGTCGCGCAGGACGATGAGGGTGGCGGCCGTGCGCACGGGGCGCGGCGAAGCGGGGCGTGGCGTGGCGTCGGAGGTGCTGGTGGTCATGCGCACATTGTCGCGCCGGCGGCTGCTGCGAAGGCGACAGCACAGGCCCTTGGCTGTCGCATGAACGACCGTGCGAAACACCATGCGCCGCGTACCTTCAATGCACATCGACTGTTGAAGGACGCACCATGCATTTCGAATTCACCCCCCGGGCGATCGCGCTGCGCGACGAGCTGCTCAAGTTCATGGACGAGTTCGTCTACCCGAACGAGAAACGCCGCGAGGAAGAGCTGGCCGCCAACGCCCGCGCCGGGCGGGCATACGCCGAGCTGCCGATGATGGCCGGCCTCAAGGCCAAGGCGCGCGAGCGCGGGCTGTGGAACCTGTTCCTTCCCGAGGCCGAGCACGGCCCCGGCCTCACCAACGTCGAGTACGCCCCGCTGTGCGAGATCATGGGGCGGCGCTACTGGTGCGCGGAAATCTTCAACTGTTCCGCGCCCGACACCGGCAACATGGAAGTGCTGGCCCGCTATGGCACCAAGGCGCAGCAGGAGCGCTGGCTCACGCCGCTGCTCGCGGGCGAGATCCGCTCGTCGTTCGCGATGACCGAGCCTGAAGTCGCATCGAGCGACGCCACCAACATCCGCTGCAGCATCCGGCGCGAAGGCAACGAGTACGTCATCAACGGACGCAAGTGGTACATCACCGGCGCGATGAACGAGCGCTGCGAGATCTTCATTCTGATGGGCAAGACCGACCCCGACAACGCCGACCGCCACAGGCAGCAGTCGATGATCCTCGTGCCGAAGAACACGCCGGGCATCACCATCGTGCGCGACATGCAGCTGCTCGGCATGTACGACCCGCCGTTCGGCCACCCCGAGATCGTGTTCGAGAACGTGCGCGTGCCGGTCGAGAACATCCTGCTCGGCGAAGGCCGTGGCTTCGAAATTGCGCAGGGCCGCCTCGGGCCGGGGCGTATCCACCATTGCATGCGCGCCATCGGCATGGCCGAGTCCGCGCTCGAGATGATGTGCCGGCGCCTGGTGTCGCGCACCGCCTTCCACAAGCCGCTGTCGGAGCAGGGCGTGTGGCGCGAGCGCATTGCCGAATCGCGAATGCTCATCGAGCAGTCGCGCTGGATGGTGCTCAACGCCGCCTACCGCATGGACACCGTGGGCAACAAAGTCGCCGCAAAGGAGATCGCGATGATCAAGGTGCTCACGCCCAACAACTGCGTGAAGGTGGTCGACTGGGCGATGCAGGCCTTCGGCGCCATGGGGCTGAGCCAGGACACGCTGCTCACGCATTTCTACGCCTACGAGAGGCACCTGCGCGTGGCCGACGGTCCCGACGAGGTGCACCGCAACGCCATTGCGAAGCAGGAGCTGGCGGCCTACCAGTAAGAAGAGGAGGAGCGCGAAAAGCGCTCACCGCGCGGCGTCGGCCGGTGCCTCCCACGCGAAGCCGACGCCGTACACCGACCGGATCCAGTCGTATTCGGGCGTTACCGCGCCGAGCTTGCGGCGCAGGTTCTTCACGTGGCTGTCGATGGCGCGTTCCGTCACGTCCACCGTGTCGTCGTAGGCCAGCTCCAGCAGGCGGGCGCGCGAGAAGATGCGCCCCGGATGCCGTGACAGCACCTGCAGCAGCCCGAATTCGCGCCGCGTGAGATTCAGCGGCGTGCCTTCGAGCGACGCGCGCCAGTGCACGTCGTCGAGCACCAGCCCCGGTGCCTCGCTCTGCGACGCCGGGCCCTGCAGGCCCGGTGCGGTGCGCCGCAGCACGGCGCGCACGCGCGCCACCAGTTCGCGCGGCGAGAAAGGCTTGCACACGTAGTCGTCGGCGCCCAGCTCCAGGCCCAGCAGCCGGTCGACCTCCTCGATGCGCGCGGTCAGCATGATGATCGGGTGCGCCGTGTGCTCGCGCGCACGGCGCAGCACCTCGATGCCGTCGAGCCGCGGCAGCATGATGTCGAGCAGCGTGAGGTCGGGCGGCGCTGCGACGATGCTTTCCAACGCGCTGGGCCCGTCGGTGAAGTGTTCGGTTTCATAGCCCGCGTGGCGCAGGTAGTCCTGCACCACCGAGGCGATGTCGATTTCGTCTTCGACGATGACGATGCGTGTCATGACGATGCCGCCAATGGAAGTGTGATGGTCACGCGCAGCCCGCCGAGCGGCGAGGCCGATGCGTCGATGGTGCCGCCGTGCGCCTCGATGGTCGCGCGGCAGATCGAGAGGCCGAGTCCCGAGCCGCCGTGTTCGCGGCTGCGTGAGCTCTCGCCGCGGAACAGGCGGTCGAACAGGCGCGGCAGCTCGGCCTCGGGCACGCCGGGCGCGCTGTCGTCGAACAGCAGGGTGAGGCAGTTGCCGGTCCATGCGCCTTCGACCGTGACGCCGATGCGCAGCGTGCCGCCGTCGTTGGTGTAGGCCAGCGTGTTCTCCAGCAGGTTCATGAAGACCTGGTGCAGCCGGTGCGCGTCGCCGTCGATGGTCGGCTGCGCGGAGGCGCCGATGAGGTCGATGGCGCGCCGGTCCACCGCGATGGCGCGCCTGGCGAAGCGGTCGTGCGTGTGGTCGAGCGCCTCCTTCAGCAGCGACAGCGGAAACACCGTGGTGGTGAGCAGGTCGCTCTGCGGTTCACGCATGCTGCTGCGCAGGTCGTCGACCAGCTGGCCGAGGCGGATCACCTGCCGGTGCAGCCGCAGCGCGGTGCGTTCGTCGAAGGTGCGCACGCCGTCCTGCAGCGCCTCGATCTCAGCACGCATGGCCGCCAGCGGCGTGCGCAGCTCGTGCGCCGCGTCGGCCAGCCAGGCGCGGCGCGAGGCTTCCACCGTGTCGAGGCGCTGCGCCATATCGTTGAAAGTCCGCCCGAGCAGCGCCAGCTCGTCCGAACCGTGCACCGCGACGCGGGTGGACAGCCGCCCGCGCGCCAGGTCCTGCGCGGCCAGCGTGAGCTCGTCGATGGGCCTGAACCAGCGGCGCGCCAGCAACCACGACAGCATCAGCGCGAAGCCGAGGCCGCACAGGCCGGTGAGCACGATCACGCCCGACTGCCGCGCGACGAAGGCGCGGTCGGCTTCGCTCTCGAGGCCCCGCATCGGCGTGAGCGCGAGGTAGCCGATGACTGTCCGGTCGCGCCGGATCGGCGTGCGCGCGGCGTTTTCCAGATCGACGTTGGCGCCTACCACGCGCGCGCCGTGCGCGTCGAGCACGGCCAGCCGCTGGAAGATGGAGTCCGGCATCTCGCGCAGATCTGGGAAGGGCCATGGTGGCGGCATGGCCGGCCCCCGGCGCGGCAACAGGTCGAGTTGCTGCGGGGGCGGCAGGGGCGGCGGGCTGCCGTCGGCGCCGTTGTCGGGCGGGGCATCGCCGCGCATGGCGCGGTGTTCGTACCAGGGGGGCAACCGCCGCTCGTCTGCGTTGCCGTTGCCCGCGGCGCCGTCGAGCACGGCGGCCAGCCGGCCCATCTGCAGGCGGCGCCAGGCGTCGTCGTTGTCGTGCAGGCTCTTCCAGTCGCCATTGGCGACGTAGTGCTTCAGCAGCAGCTGCGAGAGCCAGTCCATGCGCCGGATCTCGATTTCGGCCACGTAGGAGCCCAGGCCGCGCTGCAGCGCAATGATCGACAGGCCCGCGAAGCTGATCAGCAGCACGATCAACAAGGCGGCCAGCGCCAGGAAGATCTTTCTGGAAAGGGTCAGGTGAGGCATGGGCTCGGGGAAGGCATGGCCGCATTCTGCGGCATGCACTGCGGGCAGGCGTTGGGGGGCTTCATGGGCAAGCGGGTGATCCTCGGGGCCGAATGTGGAGGAAATTGGGAGAGATGTTCTCCCACATTTCTCCCGGATCGAGCTGCACGATGCGGCCCATGAGCCCTCGCATGGACGCTGTTCGTGTTCTGGGCGGAAGAAGGCGCCACGCGGCCCTCAGCACCCGTCGCGCCCGCGCTCTGGAAGGCTCCGAGCGCATCCGCGCGATGGTGCCGCCGCGCGCCATAGGCTGAGCCTCGCCAGCCACATGCGCACGCGGAGTCGCGACGGCGCGCCGCCTCAGGCCGGCCGTTCCGCGAAGCAGAAGCCCACGCCATAGGCCGAGCGGATCCAGTCGTGCGACGGCACGGCTTCCGCGAGCTTCCTGCGCAGGTTCTTGATGTGCCCGTCGACCGCGCGCTCAGGATGCGCTCCAGCGCCGCTGCGCCGTCTTCGATCTGCTCGACCTCATGGCCCGCGCCCTGCAGGTGGCCCAGCAGCAGCGGCGCGCTGTCGCGCCCGTCTTCCACCAGCAGGATGCGGCTCATGCTCTGGACCCTGGCGCTCAGAAGGAGGTTCCGATCTGGAACTGGAAGCGCTGCGTGCGGTCGGCCGCGATGCCGTTGGCGGTGTCGGCCTTCTGGTAGAGCAGCGGCACCGCATAGGCCAGCCGCAGCGGGCCCAGCGGCGAGATCCAGCTGATGCCGATGCCGGTCGATGCGCGGATGCGGTTCTGCGCCTTCCACTGCGCGTCCGTCATGCTGGCCGTGCGATCGGCGAACACGTTGCCCGCGTCGAGGAAGGTGTAGAGCCGCAGCGTGCGGTCGTTGCCCGCGCCGGGGAACGGTGTACTGAACTCCATGTTGAAGATCGCCTTGCGCGTGCCGCCGAGCGAACCGCCCGTGACCGCGTCGGTCGGGCCGAGCGAGTTCTGTTCGAAGCCGCGGATCGAGCCGAGCCCGCCGGCATAGAAGTTCTTGAAGATGGGGTAGGTGCTGCTTCCCAGTGCGCGCGCATAGCCTAGCTGGCCGTTGATGGCCAGCGTGTACTGCTTCGAAAGCGGGAAGTACTGCTGGTACTGGTAGTTGGTCTTCAGGTAGCGCAGCTCGCTGCCCACGCCCATTTCGAGGTTGGCGCTCTGCAGCTTGCCGCGCGTGGGCACCAGCGCGCTGTCGCGGTCGTCGCGCGACCAGCCCAGCGTGGCCGGGATGCCCAGCACGCTCGAATTGGCGCAGGTCACGCTCGGCACGGTGCCCGTGCACTTGAAATAGTCGAGGTAGGCCTGCGGCGTGGCGGTGTACACGTACGAGCCATTGACCAGCGTGTAGGTGCCGTTGGTGCCGGGCGTGAACGAATAGCGCTCCACGCCGATGCCGAGGTACACCGTGTCCTGCTCGCCCACCGGGAAGCCGAAGCGCACGGAGCCGCCGTCACTCGCGAGCTTGTAGTTGCCGTCGGCCTCGTAGTACGGCCGCGTGGTGGTGTGGAACACGTTGATCGTGCGCGAGATGCCGTCCTTGGTGAAGTACGGGTCCGTCGCCGTCAGCGAGACGGTGCGGTTGTACGAGCTCGTGTTCACGTTCAACCCCAGGTAGTTGCCGCTGCCGAACACGTTCTCCTGCGTGATCCCGAAGCTCAGCGAGACCTTGTCGGTGGACGAGTAGCCCGCGCCCAACTGCAGCGAGCCGGTCGGCTTTTCGGTCACGTTCACCGCCAGGTCGACCTGATCGGGCGAGCCGGGTACGTCGATGGTGTCGACGTTCACCTCGGTGAAGAAGCCCAGGCGGTCGATGCGGTCGCGCGAGGCGCGGATCTTGTTGCCGTCGTACCAGGCGCCTTCGTACTGGCGGAACTCGCGGCGGATCACCTCGTCGCGCGTGCGGGCGTTGCCGCCGATGTTGATGCGGCGCACGTACGCGCGCCGCGAGGCCTCGGCCTTCAGCACCAGCGTGACGCGATTGTTCGTACGGTCGATCTCGGGCTCGGCCCTCACGCGCGCGAAGGCGTAGCCGAAGGTGCCGAAGTAGTCGGTGAAGGCCTTGGTGGTGGCGGCCACGTCCTCCCCGTTGTAGGGTGTGCCGGGACGGATCGTCACCAGCGTCTTGAACTCGTCCTCGTGGCCCATGTAGTCGCCCGAGAGCTTCACGCCGGCCACCACGAACTTCTCGCCTTCGGTGATGTTGATCGTGAGGGTGAGCGCCTGGCGGTCGGGCGAGAGGGCGACCTGCGTCGACTCGATGCGGAACTCCAGGTAGCCGCGCGTGATGTAGTACGAGCGCAGCGTCTCGAGGTCGCCGTTGAACTTGGTGCGTGAGTACTGGTTCGACTTGGTGTACCAGGCGAGCCAGCCGCCGCTGTCCTGGTCGAACAGGTCGAGCAGCGTGCTTTCGCTGAAGGCCTTGTTGCCGACCACGTGCACTTCCTTGATGCGTGCGGAATCGCCTTCGGTCACCGTGAAAGTCAGGTTCACGCGATTGTTCTCCAGCGGCGTGACGGTGGTGACGACCTGCGCGTTGTAGAGGCTGCGGCTGATGTACTGCCGCTTGAGCTCCTGCTCGGCGCGGTCGGCCAGTGCCTTGTCGTAGGCCTGGCCTTCGGCGAGGCCCACCTCGCGCAGCGCCTTCTGCAGCGCGGCCTTGTCGAACTCCTTGGCGCCCACGAAGTCGACGTCGGCGATCGAGGGACGTTCTTCCACGATCACCACCAGCACGCTGCCGTTGACGTCGATGCGCACGTCCTTGAAGAGGCCGAGCTTGAAAAGCTCGCGGATGGCGGCGCTGCCGCGTTCGTCGCTGTAGGTGTCGCCGGTGCGCAGGCCCATGGTGGCGAAGACGGTGCCGGGTTCGACGCGCTGCAGGCCTTCGAGGCGGATGTCCTTGACGGTGAACGGTTCGACGGCCCAGGCGGGAGAGGCTGCGAGCGAGGCGAGCAGCGCGGATGCCGCTGCGAGGGACTTCGGTAAGTGCATCGCCGCATGGTCCTTGCCAATGTCGGAGAAATTTGGGACTTTTCTCCGGCTGCCCCGGGGTGCTCGGGGTCTTTGCCTTACTGCAACCCCATGGCGTTTGTGGCCGTCCACGCCGGCACGGTTTCGGTGCCGGCGGCCCGGCAGATTTTTTCGCGCCATGCGGGATCTTTCACCTCGCGCGCGCTCCTGCAGCCGCGTGCCCTTCGGGCATCGGGATGATGAGGTTGCGAGGAACGCGCAGGTAGGAAAAGGCGGGGCTGAATGCGCTGGCGAGTTGCTGCACGCCCAGCGAGGTGGCGATGGTGCTTTGCAAGGCAATGGCCATGGAGGACTCCTTCGGCCACCGAGCATCGCGCGGCTTTGGGGAGACTTCTTGTGCGAGGTGTTTCCTGCGGTGGTGTGCAGGCAAACAACAGTCCGTGCAAAGCAGGAGGCGTCCACCAAATTCCTCCGAATTTGAGCGAGACGATGCGTGCCGGCTGCTCGATGAAGAGCCGCTGAAACTGGAGAACTCTGAATGAAGAAAACCCTCACGGCATACGCTGCCCTGGCCGTCTGCGGGCTGGCCTCTGCC
>NZ_JBGLYN010000104.1:0-15757 GCF_047304045.1 Variovorax sp. Varisp85 | reverse complement strand
GTGGTGGGTGGGCTGGCGGCGTTTCACATATAGGGCACCGCTGCTCGCCGCGGTGCGGCGTGACATTCCGCTTGTGCGTCTGCGCTTTGTGCCCGAGTCCGATAGTGATGCGCTGGCCTTGCGCGAAGGGCGCATTGATCTCGAGGTGGGGTCTGAAGCAGAATGCTGGCAGCGGTGACGTCTTATATGGCTTCAGAACCTCGCATCCATTGCCCAGCTTGCGGCTACTTGCCTCAGGCAGAGGATCGCTGGGACTGCGAACCAGGATGCGGCACGTCTTGGAACACTTTTTGGACTCGCGGCGTGTGCCCAGGCTGCGGACACCACTGGGAGCACACGCAATGCTTGTTCTGCGATGTGTACTCACCGCACAGAGACTGGTATCACTATCCGCCGGGCTCGCCAGGCGAGAGTGAGCACAACGAAGAAACCCACTCTATCCAGCCAGAGAAGCAAAAGGAACGCACAGCTTGATTCAGCGGCACTCACACTCGCTTTCCACGCTCTTGTAGGCATCCTTGGGCGTATCTGGGCCCCTATAGACGAGGACTCCGTCTTTCTGAAAAGCTGCGCATTTTTGAGTGCATACTTGTTGTTGGCCCGGTATATCTCGTTGAAGATAACCGAAGAGCCAAGGAAGCAGGCCGGCGACCACTATCGCCGCGGCAAGAATCAGGAGTCGAGCTTTTCCTGGTTTCATCAACGCACCTCAACTGTTTTCCAGGATACGCATCTCAGAGGAACGAGTTGCGGACCCTCATCACTACGACGACATATCTTCCCATCTGTCACCGATATAGGGACGGGCTCCCAGCGCGTGCAAACTGAAGCCAAGTTCGGCATGCTCCACGGAAAATTGATTCCCACATAGTCACCAGGCAGTCGCGGCGAAGGATTTGGCTCGTTGGTGAACTGGTTCATGATGGAACGAGGTGTCCCGATGCCTTCGTTTTCGGCCATAGATGGTGGCGCAGAGGGCAATGCGCCGTCGCTTCGAGCGATTTCGCGTGCGCTTGGCAGACTCATCGGTCGCCCGTATGGGGTGCCGTATCCGCTCCGTTGCAGCCCCAAGGGGTCTTCAAAACTCATTGGGTTTCCATCCACGTACCCAAACCGGTTCCATCCGCCATCGAGTCCGATCGGATCCGGTTGACTGTACCTTCCCATTCTGCTGTCATAGCTCCTGAAGTAGTTGTAGCTCAGCCCCGACTCCTCATCCGCATACTGCCCCGGATACCGCAGGTTGAACTTCACCTCGGCGACGCCGGTCGTGCCCGGATTGGGTGTGATCTCCGTATTGCCGAAGCGGTTCCTTGCGGTGGTGGGCTTGTCTTCCCCGAAGGCGCTGTAGCTCCACTGCCAAGCGGCTTGGCCGTCTGCGTTGGTCAGTTTGCGCGGTGTGTTCAGATGATCGCTGTGGATGGCATAGGTGGTGCCATCGATGACGGCCGCAATCGGCATCGGGCCATTGGCCGTGGGCAGGTAGATGTACTGGCTCTGCCCGGCACTGTAGGAACCTCCGCTACCCACCTCGGCGATCAGCGTGCCTTGCTCGTCATAGAGGTAGGCATAGCCCAGTTGCTCTGCCTGGCTTGTGCTCGGGCTCCACAGCTTCGTGAAGAATGCGATCAGGCTGGCCATGAAGCCTGGGTCGGCCTCATCGCCCTGGCTCGGCGGGTACAGAGGCTCGGTCTTGAACACCCGCTGGCCGAGCGCGTTGTGCGCATAGCGCGTGGTGGGGCTGACATCGGTGGCACCGGTGGTGGCAGCCGCCAGACGGCCCTCGGCGTTGTAGGTGTAGCTGCGCAGACCATCCGTGAGCATGTCGCTGTTGGCGTTGTAGCCGTAGGTGACGCTGGTGCTGCTCGACCCGTTGATGGTCTGGCTAAAGCCGGTGAGGCGGTTGCTGGTGGAGCCAACCGTATAGGTGCGATTGGTAGTCTGGCCGTTGAGGACTCGGGTACTGCTCGATCGGTTGCCGTTGGCGTCGTAGCCGAAGCCTGCGGTGTTGCCTGTTGCATTGAAGCTGGTGAGGCGGCCCATGGTGTCATATCCCGCGCTCCAGGTGACGTTGGCATTGGAGGTGGTGCTGTGGGTCGGGTCAGTGTCGCCGGGCTGGTAGAGGTTCTGTGTGACGCTGGTGATGCGGCCTGCGGCGTCATAACCGTAGCTGCTGAACTCGCTAGTGGTCAGCCTCCCGGCGGTGTCGTAGGCACGGCTGGCCGCCAACTGCGGACTGCCGGTGGTGAAGGCCCAGGTCCATGCGGTGGGCTGTCCCAGCGGGTTCCAGGTGATGCCGCTGACGAGGGGGTTGCCGTTCAGGCTCAGGCCCGTCAGGCGCCCGGTGCTGTCGTAGGCATAGGTGAGCGTGCCTCCATCGGGATAGCCGATGCTCGCGAGGGTGCCGTTGGGGTTGTAGCCGTAGCTGACCTGCTGAATGCTTCCATTGGCCAGGGTCTGCTTCTTGAGGATCACGCGGCCGAAGGCATCGCGGGTGTACTCGGTGGTGCCGCTGCGGTCGACGATCTCCGACAGATACCCCTTGCTGTTGGCCGTGAGGTCGTAGCGCAGGGTGGTGGTCTTGCCGTCGACGAAGACCAGGCTCGTGGGCCGCCCGAGCAGGTCGCGCGCGATGGTGGTGGCCTGGCCGAGGGCGTCGGTGATCCGGCTGGGCAGGCCGAGGTTGTCGTACTGGGTGCTTGCACCGCCCGTGTCGGCGCTGGCCTCGGTGGTGGCGTTGCCCTGGGCGTCCCGGGTGTAGTTGGTGACGACGCCCTTGAAATCTTTGGCTTCAGTGACGGCATTAAGGGCGTTGTACTTCAGCGTAGCCGTGGAATACGCGGCATTGAGCACCGATGTGACGCGGCGCAATTTGTCGAGGCCGTATCCGGCGACCCTCTGATTCAGACCGTTGTACTCATCCGAGAGCTCACCATTGGCGTCGTAGTTGAAGTAACTTGACTGATTGCTGCCTTCGGTTTTCCCCGATACCCGGTTGATGTTGTTGATGGTGCGTGCCAGGCTCCACGTCACATTGTTGGCACTGTCTTTGACTTGTTCGGCCGTGCGATTGCCCATGCCGTCGAGTGTGTAAGTGCCAGACTCACCCCGGTTGTGGGCCCAAGCCACAAGGCGATGTGCGTCGTCGTAGGTGTAGCTGAAAGCAAGCCCACCGGGAAGCGACGCTGTTTCGAGCACGCCCGTGGCTTTGTAAGTGAACGCGGTGGTCTGCTGACCACCCAGAGTACGGGTAAGCAGGCGATCACGGGCATCCCAGGTGAAGGTCGTGACGAGACCGTTCGGTTCCGTCTGGCTTACGACACGATTGCTCGTGTCGTAGCCGTACTGGGTGACGTGTCCCAACGCATTGGTCGCCGTCAGAACATTCCCAGCGGGGTCATATGTGTAGCTGATGACCGCGCCATTCGGAGCGGTCTGGGTGGCAACCAAACCCTGGGCGTTGTAAGTCCATTGCCAGATCTTGGTGACGTTGGGCGACACCGTCGTATCGATGACGGTTCGCGTCAGCAGATTTCCCTGGGCGTCATAGCTCGAAGCAGTGGTGCGCCCTGATTCTGTGACCAGGGTCGGCAGGCTGAAGCTGGCATGCCACTGGGTCGTGACGGTCTGGGCTTCCGGCGTCCCGACAGCGCGTGTGACCGCAATGGGAAAACGTCGGGCTGTGTCCCAGGTCGTGTTGGTGACGGCGCCCTTGAAGTCGGTCTCAGAAGTGATCAAGCCATTGGAATCCTGCACACGGCTTGCGGCATCGGGCTCTCTTGTTTCCGATGGCCCTGAGCCGCTGCCGATGACGGCGAGCTTGCCGGCGTTGAATCCGTAGGTGTAGCTTCGCCACTTGTTCAGCGGATCCACGACGGTCGCCGATCCTGTCGAGCCATAGTTGACTTGGTAGCGTTGGGCAGCGCCGGCCAGTTCGGTGCTGATCGCACGGCCAAGGCTGTCATAAGCAAAAGTGGCCCATCGCGTGCCTGACTCATCGATGACGCCTGTCAGTGCCTGCGGGAAGGCGGCGTTCTCATAGACATAGCTGCGGCTTTTCCCGTCGGGATAGGTCACCTGGGCCAGGCGGTTCTGGGAATCGTAGGCGTAGAGCAGTGCTCTGGCATCGGGCAGAGTCACGCTGGCGAGTTGCCCCGCGCCGTTGTAAGTGAACGCCAGGCTGCGCCCGAAGGGGTTGGTGATGCTCGCCACCAGGCCCGCGGTGTTGTATGTGTAGGTTGTCGTCCAGCCATTGCGCTGCAGGCGGGACAGGACCTTGCCGTCAGGGCTGAAGTTGAAGATCGTGTCGTCTTCAATGTGACCGTAGGCCCAGGCGCCGCCAGCGGTTTGACTCAAAGTGTCGCTGCTGTTGATGGCGGTCCAGAGGCCCGTACTGACGGCCTTCGTGAATTTGCGAACGGTGCCATCGGAGTTGAGGATCGAGACGTCGGTGGGGTTGCTGATCGGCGTTGCGTCGAGGCGGGCATAGTGGTTGTGGGACCAGACAAAGCCCAGGCCCGCCTGCGGCCGGCCTGGATCAGACGTCCATCCGCTGCGGTAGGTCCGAGAAAACGAGAGGGGTGCGGGTCCTGTGTCAGTCCAGTCCGTCTGAAAACTGAACTTCTCGCCCGTGGCGGGCACGATGGGTTGACCCTTGTATAGGCCATCGGCCGGGCAATAGTTCGGCTCAAGGTCAGGCTTGACGCAGCTGTTTGCCTGCTCGATGAATCCCGCGTTGCAGTTGCACCATGCGCCGTTGGGTGTGTTGTTAGTGCTGTAGGCGGGGCAGACATTCGTTGTCTGTTGAAGCCACACGCTCCCTTCAACCTTGCTGCCATCAGGGCGGATCGCGTTATGAGCGCAGATGTAGGGGTAGGTGCCACTGAAGCCGATGTACTCCACCCCGACGATATAGAACGCCCCCGGATCTGACTGAATCTCCGCGTTCCAGTCGGCGTACATGACGATGCATGCATTGGCATCGGGCATGGCTCCGGGCCCCCAAGCCACATGAGTTGGATACCTGATGCTGTACGCCGTGTACAGCGCCTGTGCGGGGAAATTGGCTTGGGCACTTGCCAGCAGAAAGGTATGCGTCAGCAGTATTGCGGCTAGAAGGCGGCCAACGAATTCAGCCGTGGCACGGCAGGCCTTTGCTAGACGAGCCGCGAACGCGCGCGTCGGAGTTTTCATTTCTTCCTCCCAGTGCTGGCCAATTGGTCTTGTTTGGTGCTCTGCTTCTAGCGATTTGATTTCGCCACGTCTCGGTTCGATGCCGACAGGAGCGGGAGTTTGCGCGCACTGCCCTACAGACGGGCATCCCCCATTTTGAGTAGGCCGTTTGGCTGAGCCCTCCAAGGGCTTGTTCACGCCCTCCCGAACAGGAAATGGGGCGCTCACAACGCTTTCAGGGAAATGGCCGCCTGCAGCGCATAAACCCGAGCCAGTCGATTCGCGCAGCCCCTACGCCGGCATGTCGGTGCGCGGCAGCCGAAGGTGCTTCTTCAGCGTCTCGAACACCTGCCGCGTGACCGGATTCACCATGTGGCTACGCACGTAGAGGTAGTACGCCAGGTCGGGCAGCCGCGGCATGCCGTCGCCCGCGCCGAGCACGCGCAGGCCCGCATCGAGCTGCTCCACTCCCAGCAGGCTGTCGATGTCATCGCATGCCTGCAGCGCAAGCGATTCAACGCTGGTGGCTGCAGGAGATTCGGGAAATGAAGGGGCGTGCGCGGATGCGCGAGTGATTCCAGCCATGATGGCCTCCCAAGGGTTTCGTTTTGCTGAAACCGACGCACCCGAGGCGGCAGCTCGACGGGTTGGCCTACCGGGAAACCACTTGCGTGAAACCGGCCGGGCTCGCGCCCGCCCGTCGAGCCGCCAAAAACTGGAGGCACGAACGACAAAGCCGCAGACCCTGCGGGGAAAAACTGCGGCTTCTACGTCGCAGTGATTTCAACGGGAGGCCAATCCCGACCACGCTTTTTGACGTGACGGGGCGCAGTATAGCCACGCAAATACCGGCAGATGCATTCGCCGGCCAGAGCCGCCGGCAAACGCATCCCCGTCCCGCGAGAGACCGCGGCGGCCGCGACCGCTGTTACTTACTCCTGCGGCTCCAACGCAATCGGCGGCTGTATCCCGTTCTTCTTCCGAGCCTGGAGCGCGAACGAAACCACCTGCCACACCACAAAGATCCCGATCAGGCCCAGCAGCGTGCCGCTGATCGGCCGCGAGACGAAGGTGCCGAAGCTCCCGCGGCTCAGCAGCATCGCCCGGCGGAAGTTCTCCTCCAGCATCGGGCCGAGGATGAAGCCGAGCATGAGCGGTGCGGCATCCAGCTCCAGCCGCATGAACATGTAGCCCATGAAGCCGAAGGCCGCCGTGATGAAGACGTCTTCCAGGTTGTTGTTGACGCTGTAGGTGCCGATGCAGCAGAAGAACAGGATCGACGGGAACAGCACGGCGTACGGGATCTTGAACACCGACAGCCAGTAGCGCACCAGCGGCACGTTCAGCACCAGCAGGAACACGTTGCCGATCCACATGCTGGCCACCAGGCCCCAGAACAGCTCGGGATGGCTGCCGATCATGTTCGGGCCGGGCTGGATGCCCTTGATGATGAAGGCTGCCAGCATCAGCGCCATGACGGCGTTTTCCGGAATGCCGATGCTCATCAGCGGAATGAAGCTCGTGCGCGCCGCCGCTTCGTCGGCCGCGGCCTGGCCGGCCACGCCCTCGATGCAGCCGGTGCCGATCTCGTGCTTGTACTTGCTGACCTTCTTGTCGATCGCGTATGCCGCAAACTGGGCGATGGTCGGGCCGCCGCCGGGAAGGATGCCCAGGAAGGAGCCGACCACGCTGCCGCGCAGGGCGCTCGGAATGATCCGCTTGAACTCCGCCCAGGTCGGGATCAGGTTGATCTTGCCGTTGAAGGGCGAGCGCTCCTCGCGCGAGTCGAGGTTCTTGGTGATCTCGGCGATGCCGAAGCAGCCCAGCGCGATGCTCACGATGCCCACACCGTCCACGAGGAAGGGCAGGTCGAGCGTGAAGCGCTGCGCGCCGCTGTTCACGTCGGTGCCGATGGTGCCGAGCAGCACGCCGATCATGCACATGGCCAGCCCATTGAGCAGGCTGCCGGTGGTCACGAAGCTCACGCACACGAAGCCCACCAGCATCATGGCCACGTAGTCCGCGGGGCCGAAGAGGAATGCCACCTCGCCGAGCACGGGCGCCAGGAACGACAGCACGAGGATCGCCACCGTGCCGCCGATGAAGCTCGAGAAGCCGGCCGTGAACAGCGCCAGCCCGGTCTGGCCCTTGAGCGTCATTGCATAGCCGTCGATGCAGGCCACGATGCTGCTCGCATGCGGGATCTTCATCGTGATGGCGCTGACGCTGTCGCCGTACTGCGCGCCGTAGTAGATGCCGGCCAGCATGATGAGCGCGCCGGTCGTCGGAATGGAGTAGGTCAGCGGCAGCAGCAGGCTGATGGTGGCCAGCGGGCCGAGGCCGGGCAGCAGCCCGACCAGCGTGCCCACGGTACAGCCGATGGCGCAGAACAGGAGGTTCTGCATGGTCAGGGCGTGCGAGAAGCCGAACGCCAGGTTGTTGAGGACTTCCATGGTCTTTTTCTTCTTCTCAGTAGAGCGGCAGGTTCAGGCCGAGCAGTTTCTGCAGCGCCAGCGCCATGACGATCAGGCCGGCGGAGACCTTGGCGTTGCGTACCCACGAGTAGGACGAGGCGGCAAAGCCGGAGCAGAAGACCATGAAGATGATGCCCGCGATCATGTTCAGGTACATCGAGATCACCGCGAAGCCGCAGAGGCTGGCCAGGATCAGCCCGATGTTCCTGAAGTTGAACTCCAGCGGCACGCCCTCCACGAGGAACGACCGGACCACGGTCGCCACGCCGATCACCAGCAGCATGCCGCTGATCATGGCGGGGAACAGGCCAGGCCCGGCGCGGCTTAAGTCTCCGATGGGGTAGCGAAGCGCGGTCAGGCCGAAGGCCAGCGCGATTGCCATGAGGAAGAGTCCCCTGACAAGGTTTCTATTTTTCATACGCTCACGATGTAGTGGGATTGAATGCGCCCGGCTCCGCTCGAACCGGCCCGGGCCTGTCTCCATCCGGATGTGATTCCGGACGCCCCCGATGCTCTTCGGGCCTGGCTGATCGGAATCTGACGCGTGCGTGAGGGGAACTACGTATGAAGGGGCGCGGAGCAACGGTGGCGCGCGCGACGTTGCCGTCAGGATGGCCGGGGCAGGCACCGCGAGAGCGGCGCGAGTGCAATCCCGCCGCTCGCCGCAAGCACCAGCCCGCGCAGCACGGCGTACTCGCGCAACCGGGCGCCGCCGTGCGGGTCGCCGGGCAGGATGCCGGCGGACGGGTGGCACATGAGCACGTCGCCGGTGCGGCAGGCCGCCAACCATTCGGACAGGCGCTGTTCGTGGCGCTGCATGTCGCCCGAGAAATCGTAGACGCCGAGCAGGCGGCTGCTCATGGGAATGCCGCGTTGCGCGGCCAGCGCGGCCAACTGCGCGCCGCCCAGTGCGTGGATGACCCGGGCCTTCAACCGGTCGGGGCCATGCTGCGCGCCCGGCGCCGTGTTGCGGATCCAGGGCGGCGACGCCGCATAGCGCCGCGCGATCTCCTCCACCAGCAGTTCGCGCACCACCGGGAACTGGTGCACGTGCCGGTGCCCGTCGACGAAGGCGGGCGCGCGGCCCATGGCGTCCTCGAAGCGCGTCAGCTGTTCGCGGATGTCGGCCTGCAGCCCCGGCGCGAACACCGTGCGTGTGTACGTCCGGGCGAGCAGCCCAAGCAGGCCGGGCTCGGGGCCGCCGGCGAGCGCGGGCCGCGTGAGGTCGAGGTGCAGGCCGACGTCGAGCCGTGCCGGGTCGATGAGCTTCAGCACCTTCGCGCCTTCCTCCCAGGCGTCGCGATGCACCATGCCGCTGGTGGCGGTGATCTTTCCCTGTTCGGCCAGGTCGAACACGGCGGAGTTGATGCCCGCGCTCATGCCGAAATCGTCGGCGCAGATGCAGAGGCGGCGCGTCGCCTCAGTCATCGCCGTTCGTTCCGGAAGCCGGGGCGGGCGCAACGTCCAGGCAGTGCGGATCGCGCGTGGCGCTGCCCGCGAAGCGCCAGGCTGCGGCGCTCTCGTTCACCGCCACCAGCTGCGCGCGAAAGAGCCACGGGTTGGCGAGCTGTGCCGTGTTCGAGCCGACGAGCCAGGTGACGCGCGGCGCGCACAGCGTGGCCGCGAGCTGCGTGCGGTCGAGCAGCGTGGCTGCGGCGCGCGCGGGCTCGAAGCGGCCGGCGTCCGAGATCTCCTTGCGCCAGTTGTCGCGGGTGTCCCGGGCCGCGGCCTGCCAGTCGTCCGAAATCAGCACGGGCTCGCGCAGGTTCCAGTAGAAGGGAATCTCGTAGTAGTAGCTGTCGAGCATCAGCACCTGGTCGCCGGGCGCCACCGCCTGCCCGGCGGGCAGCCGCAGCCGCGCGCCCGGCGGTGACGCCAGGACCGTGACGGCGCCCACGCAGGCAATGCACACGGCGGCGGCGGCCAGCGTCATCGTGCGCACCTTCGGCAGCAGCGTTTCCGGCACACGGCCCGCGAGCACGCGCTGCGCGATCAGGAAGGCCAGCGGCGGCAGCGCCGGCAGCACGTAGCCGACGAGCTTGGAGCGCGGCAGCGAGAAGAACACCACGATGACCGCGAGCCAGATCCACATCAGCCAGTCGACATCCGAGCGCCCGGGCCGTGCGGCGTCGTCTTTGCCCCGCGGCACGAACACCCATGCGAACCACGGCAGCGTGAGCCCCGCCAGTACCGGCAGGTAGAACCAGAAGCCGTGCTCGTTGTTGAAGCCCGAGGACGCAAAGCGCCGGAAGTGCTGCGTGACGACGAAGTAGTCGAAGAACTCCGGGTACTTCAGCTGCATTGCGACGAACCACGGGCCGGCCACGGCCAGCAGCACCGCCCAGCCGGGCAGCCACAGCGCGAGCCGCAGCGCCGCGAACCTGCGCGTCGCCGCGCACCAGATCGCGATCACCGCCACGGGCAGCACGAGGCCGATCAGCCCCTTGGCCAGCAGCCCGGCTGCCGCGAACAGGTAGGCGCCCGCGAGCAGCGCCCGCCAGGGTTCCTCGCGCTCCTTCGCCAATGCGGCGCCGGCCGCCAGCAGGATCGTGGCCGAGATGCAGCCGGCCACCAGCATGTCGAGGTTCGCGAACTGGGCGCCCAGGAAGAAGAAGGGCGTGGTCACCAGCACCACGGTCGACAGCAGCGCCAGCCGCACCGTCGACCACCGGCGCAGGAACAGGAACAGCGCCGCCGCCGCGGTGCCCGCGCCCAGCACGGAGGGCAGCCGCGCCGCCCATTCCACCGGCCCCGTCACCGCCATCGCGGCCGCGCCGATCCAGTAGAACAGCGGCGGCTTGTGGAAGAAGGGCAGGCCGTCGAGCCGCGGCACCAGCCAGTCGCCGGAGCGCAGCATCGCGAGCGCGACGCCGCCGTAGCGGCCCTCGTCGGGCGCCATCAGCGGGCGCAACCAGGCCGTGGCCAGCAGCCATGCGAAGAGGGCGGCAATGAGCCACAGTGGCTGCGGCGCAGTCCACCATGCAGGGGCAGGTCGCTTCATGGTTTTTCGGCCTCGAGCCCCGTGCCGCTCTCGCGGCGCACCACGTACAGCGGGCGGCCCTTGACCTCCTCGTAGATGCGCGCGATGTACTCGCCTACGATGCCGGTGGAAATCATCTGGATGCCGATGAAGAACATCAGGCTCACGACGATGGTGGTCCAGCCCGAGACCGCGTTGCCGAACATCAGATAATCGATCGCCACGAAGGTGCCATAGGCAAAGGCCGGCAGCGCCAGCAGCAGCCCCGCCACGCTGACGATGCGCAGCGGCCAGGTGGTGAAGGCCGTCAGCCCGTCGATGGCCAGGCGTACCAGCCGCCGGGCGTTGAAGGAGCTGCTGCCCGCCGCGCGCGGCGCGGGCGTGTAGGGCAGCGCCACGGCGCGAAAGCCCACCCAGGCGTACAGGCCCTTCATGAAGCGGCTGCGTTCCGGCAGGTTCATGAGCGCGTCGACCACCTTGCGGTCCATCAGGCGGAAGTCGCCCGCGTCTCGGGGCACGTCGAAGCGGTCCGAGGAATTGACGAGGCTGTAGAAGAGCTTGCTGCCGATCTGCTTGAAGCGGCTTTCGTCGCTGCGTTGCTCGCGCACCGCGTACACCACTTCCGCGCCGGCCACCCATTGCGCGACCATCGTGTGGATGAGCTCGGGCGAGTGCTGCAGGTCGCCGTCGAGCAGCACCACCGCGTCGCCGGCGGCCGTGGCGAGGCCTGCGGTGAGCGCGGCCTCCTTGCCGAAATTGCGCGACAGCGAGATGCAGCGAAAGCCGGAGAGCTCGCACCACGCTTCAGCCACGGCGGCGGTGTCGTCGGTGCTGCCGTCGTCCACCACGATGATCTCCCAGCGCATGTGCGTGGCCCAGAGGATGTCTTCGAGCAGCGGCAGCAGGTGGCGCAGGTTGGCCGCTTCGTTGAAGCACGGGATCACGCAGGAAATGCTGCGCGCGCCGGCCTCTGTTGCGAGCGGCGTGGCCGTGTGCGGCGCGGGAGCCTCGGCCTGGGGGAGATCGGCCGGTGCGCGTGAATGCCTGGCGGTGTGGGTCGAGGAGATCATGGATGCCTCCAGAAAGAAGCGGCCGTCGTCTTGTCGTCGCGCGTGCGGCCGGCGTGCGACGCCTGAAAAGAGAGGAAATGGCGCACGAACCATTGCGCGGCGGCGAGCACTCCCACGATCGCGCACGCGAGCAGCAGGCCTGCGGCGATGTCGAGCGGGAAATGAACGCCCACGTACACGCGCGCCCACCCGGTGAGGGCCGCCAGCGCCAGCAGCGGTGCCCCAAGCCTGCGCAGGCTGGGACGCAGCAGGAAGGCCAGCGCCACCAGGAACATCACCGTTGCGTGCGTGCTGGGCAGAGACCCGCGGCTCGCATGCTCGATGTACGACGGCGCCACCCCCAGCACGAAGGGACGCGGCATGTTGAGCGACAGCGAGATCGCGTGCGAGGCCATGGAGGCGAGGCCCGCGAGCGCCGCGACGATGCACAGGTAGGCCCGTTCGGCGCGATGCCGCCACAGCGCCACGGCGACCACACCGGCACTCAGCCAGCTGCCCCAGAGCGCGAGGGCCGAGG
Organism: Variovorax sp. Varisp85; assembly: GCF_047304045.1. NCBI lineage: Bacteria > Pseudomonadati > Pseudomonadota > Betaproteobacteria > Burkholderiales > Comamonadaceae > Variovorax > Variovorax sp. Varisp85. The sequence continues at coordinate 3,544 of NZ_JBGLYN010000104.1, read as the reverse complement.
CCACGGACAGCACCCACGGCGTCGGCTGGCTGCCGGCTGCGAGCCATTGGAAGAGCGTGAGGTTGAGCGCGTTCATGGCGCCACCTTCGATGGATGGGAGAAAAAAATGGGCGTGCCGCAGCAGCCGATGGGGGGTGCGCAACAGCGAGAACCGGACATGGTCAAACCTTTCGACGGGACGAGAGAGCCCGCTGCGCGACGCAGCGGACGGTCCGACGCGCGAGGCGTCGTGTCTCAGATTCCGGTAGGCGGTGCGGCAGTGGGCGGCAGGCGCCGCCAGGGTTGCGCGGAGGGTGGCGCACCGCCGTGCGGCGGCACGTATTCGATCGCTTTGCGCACGATGGGCACTGCCAGCCGCGCGACTGCAATGGCAAGCGGCAGCAGCGCCAGCACCATCGCCATCAGCGTGCCCAGCGCGGAGCCGAAGGCGTCGGGGTGGTCGATGCTTGCCGGCGCCTGGGCGAACACGGTGGTCTCGCGGTCGGACGGATGGTCCGCGCGGTCGTCGGCTTCGAACTGGGTGGTGTCGCTGGCGCTGCGCACCCGCAGCATCGGCTCGTCTTCCAGGCCGTCGCAGCGGAAATGGACCGCGATGAAGGGCTGCAGGAAGATCAGCAGAACGCCTGCGACGCACCACGCCCTGTGGTGCGTTTCGGCGAAACGGCGGATGCGTGCGAACAGCATGCGCGAATGCTAGGCCGCTCTTGTGAACGGAACCTGAGCACGCGGGTCAGCATCCCGCAAGGTAGTGCATGACGCGCGTGTGAACGGACCCTAGAGCACGAACGGAATGAAGCGCCGCGTACCGCGCATGTAAGCGCGGTAGGCGTCGCCGAAATGCGCGATGCATTCCTTCTCGTCGCGCAGGGCAGTCAGGAACAGCAGCACCGTGGCCGCGAGCACCAGTGCCAGCGTGAGCCAGGTGAACTGCTTGAGGAAGGCGCCCCAGGCCAGCAGCATCAGTGCCGTGTACATCGGATGTCGTATGTACCGGAAGGCGCCGGTGGTGACGATGGACGAGGTTTTTTCGAAACCGTACAGCGCGGGGTCGTCGCTGCGCGCCTCGGTCGGCTTGCCCTGCGCCTTCAGCAGCCGCACCGCGTGGATCGGCAACCAGATCGACAGCACGAAGAAGAGCGAAGAGACGATCTGCCTCGCCGAAAACGGATCGTCATGCCACACGGGCAGGTTCACCACGACCAGCACCAGCATGCATTCCCACGCGAAGAAGCGGTAGAAGCCGTGCGAGCCGGGCCGGCTCAGCGGGCCGCGCGACACGTACAGCAGCGCCGCGGTGCCGGCGACGAGAAGGAAGAGCTGGAGCCAGAAGAGCATGGCGGGCGAATTTACACGGCCTTGGGCGCTTTCCGGTGAATCAGGAGGCCGCCGCTTCGGGTTTCTTGGAAACCAGCGTCAGGATGTCGTAGCTGGCGACCAGCTCGCCGTCCTGGTTCGTCACCTCCACGTCCCATGCGACCACGCCCTGGCCCTGGCCGCTCGCGTCTTTCCTGTTGCGGTCGATCTTGCGCTTGCAGGTCAGGCGCGCCTGGATGGTGTCGCCGATGCCCACGGGCTTGGTGAAGCGCAGCGTGTCCAGGCCGTAGTTGGCGAGCACCGGGCCCGGCGACGGCGACACGAACAGGCCTGCCGCGGCCGACAGCACGAAGTAGCCGTGCGCGATGCGCTTGCCGAAGGGCGATTCCTTGGCCGCCACCTCGTCGAAGTGCATGTAGAAGTAGTCGCCCGAGATGCCGCCGAAGGCGACGATGTCGGCCTCGCCCACGGTGCGGCGGTGGGTGAGCAGCGAGTCGCCGATGCGCAGGTCCTCGAAGTAGCGGCGGAAGGGGTGCACCTCGCTCTCGCGCACGGCCGCGCCGCGCACGTGTTCGCCGGTGATGGCGGCGAGCATGGTGGGCGAGCCTTGCACCGCGGCGCGCTGCAGGTAGTGCTTCACCGCGCGCAGGCCGCCGAGCTCTTCGCCGCCGCCCGCGCGGCCCGGGCCGCCGTGCTTGAGCTGTGGCAGCGGCGAGCCGTGGCCGGTCGATTCGGCGGCGGCCTCGCGGTCGAGCACGAGCAGGCGGCCATGCCACGCGGCAGCCACCGGAATGGCCTTGGCCGCGATGGCGGGGTCGCGCGTGACCAGCGTGCCGACGAGGCTGCCGCGGCCGCGCGCAGCCAGCGCCAGTGCTTCGTCGATGCCCTCGTAGGGCATCAGCGTGCTGACGGGGCCGAAGGCCTCCACATCGTGTGCAGCGTCGTGCTCGAGCGGCTTGCGGCTCAGCAGCAGCGTAGGCGCGAAAAACGCGCCATCGGCCACGCCCTCGCCAATCGGCGAGAAGCCGTCGCGCTCGCCGTAGACCAGCTCGGCGCCTTGCAGCAGCGTGGCGACACGCGCGGCCACGTCGGCCTGCTGGTCGCGCGAGGCGAGCGCGCCCATGCGCACCTCTTCGCGCGACGGATCGCCGACCACCGTCTTCGCGAGCCGCGCGCGCAGCCGCTCGGCCACCGCATCGAGGTGCCGGCGCGGCACGATCGCGCGGCGGATGGCCGTGCACTTCTGGCCGGCCTTGGTCGTCATCTCGCGCGCCACTTCCTTCACGAAGAGATCGAACTCCTCGTCGTCCGGCGTCACGTCGGGCGCGAGGATCGCGCAGTTGAGCGAGTCGGCCTCGGCATTGAACGGGATCGACTGGCGCACGATGTTCGGGTGCACGCGCAGCTTGGCGGCGGTGTCGGCCGAACCGGTGAAGGTGACCACGTCGGGCCCTTCGAGCCGGTCGAGCAGGTCGCCCGTGCCGCCGATGACGAGCTGCAGCGCGCCCGCCGGCAGGATGCCCGACTGCACGATGAGCCGCACCAGCGCCTCGGTGAGGTAGCTGGTGGCCGTGGCCGGCTTGCCGATGCAGGGCATGCCCGCGAGGAAGCTGGGCGCGAACTTCTCGAGCAGGCCCCACACCGGGAAATTGAACGCATCGATATGCACCGCCACGCCGCCGCGCGGCACCAGGATGTGCGTGCCCGCGAAGCCGCCCTTCTTGCCGAGCGGGAAGGCCGGGCCCTCGTGCACGAGGTTGCCGGAGGGCAGCTCGTTGGTGCCGATGCCGGCATAGGCGCTCAGCGTGCCGGCGCCGCCTTCGATGTCGATCCAGCTGTCGGCGCGCGTGGCGCCCGTGTGGGCCGAGATGGCGTAGAGCGTTTCCTTGTTCGCGGCGATGTACTTGGCCAGCGCCTTCAGGCGCTCGGCGCGCTGCTGGAAGTCGAGCGCCATCAGCGCGGGAATGCCGGTGCGGCGCGCGTATTGCAGCGCTTCGGCGAAGTCGATGGCCTCGGCGTGCGTGGCTGCCACGGGCTGGCCGTTGACGGCGCTGCGCAGTTGCTGGGCGGCCTGCTGGCCGATCCAGCGGCCGGCGATGTAGCTTTGGAGGGTGGTGGTCATGAAGGGTGTCCTTGTATGGCTCCTTCCCCCTTTGGGGGAAGGCTGGGATGGGGGCAGCGCCCAACGAGCGTTGCTCTTCGTTCGAGGCCGTCGTGCCCCCACCCCAAC
>NZ_JBGLYN010000103.1:0-16610 GCF_047304045.1 Variovorax sp. Varisp85 | reverse complement strand
TTCTATAAATTCCACTTCGGGGGGGGGCCCGCGGCCTGCGCGAGCTGCTTCAACCGGGTTTGGGCGGCGGGGCCGCCCACCGACGACTTGGCGAACATCGGGAATTTCACCCCGAAAGTGCTTTCGCAGAAGTCGGCAATTTCCTTGTTGGAGCCCGATTCCTGGGCGAAGTCATTCGACGGAAAGCCCAGCACCACGAGCCCGCGCGCGCGATATTTCATGTCCAGCGACTCCAGCCCCTTGTATTGCGGGGTGAAACCGCAGAAGCTGGCCGTATTGACCACCAGAACCACTTTGCCGGAATACTGGCACAAAGACTGGGGTTTTTCGTCCTGCAGCCTTGGGAAGGTGTGTTGCAGGATTGCAGGACATCCCGCGGCCTCTGCCGGAGCGGGTGCCGCGGAGGCTGTCTGGGCGTGGGCCGGCAGCATCGAAACGAGGCCCGCCACGAGGGAAACCGCGGGGGCGCATCGCCAGAGCGTCGACAATAAGAAAAGGGTTCGCATCGCGGGATCCTGGTTCAAAAAGGAGGTGTGCATCCGTGCCGCAGCGGCGCGTATATCCGCATCATCGCGCGTCTGTCATGGTCGCGCCAAACGGGCCGACTAAAATCGGCGGCCATAGAAAGACATTGATGCTCTATCCGGAACTCTTCAGACAACTCGAATCCGTCCGTTGGGACATGGACAAGGACATTCCCTGGCAGTCGTTCGACGCTTCCTTGCTGTCGGAAGAGCAGGCCCAGACCATCAAGATGAATGCCATCACCGAGTGGGCGGCGTTGCCGGCCACCGAGATGTTCCTGCGCGACAACCGCCACGATAGCGACTTTTCCGCTTTCATGTCGATCTGGTTCTTCGAGGAGCAGAAGCATTCGCTGGTGCTCATGGAATACCTGAAGCGCTTCAGCCCCAAGCACGCGCCCACCGAGCAGGAACTGCACGAAGTGCGCTTCGACTTCGACCCGGCCCCGCCGCTCGAAACCCTCATGCTGCATTTCTGCGGCGAAATCCGCCTCAACCACTGGTACCGCCGCGCCGCCCAGTGGCACACCGAGCCGGTCATCAAGCACATCTACACCACGCTGAGCCAGGACGAAGCCCGCCACGGCGGCGCCTACCTGCGATACATGAAGCGCGCGATGGAGAAGTTCGGCGACGAGGCCCGTGCCGCCTTCACCAAGGTCGGCGTGCTGATGGCCAGCGCGCGCCGTACCGCGCAGGCGCTGCATCCGACGAACCTGCACGTCAACAAGGCGCTGTTCCCCAACGACACCATCCAGAGCCGCATGCCCGACCCGGACTGGCTGGAGCACTGGCTCGACAAGCAGATCAAGTTCGACGCCGTCTGGGAAACCAAGGTCGGCGAGCGCATCCTGCACAACCTGAGCCTGCTGATGAACCGCAGCTTCAAGACCGTGCAGGAGCTGAACCGGTACCGCAAGGAAATCGCGGCGACCCTCGGCCCCAAGCCTGAATACCAAGGCGCATAGCTGTTGTTCGCCCCCAGGCTGCGCGCGCTTCGTGTCGCTTCGCCAGCCCCCTGCGGGGGGCGGCCGTGCGCGGCGGCCCTGCCGGAAATGCCGCCCCCTCTTTAGGGGTTGTCACAAACCTCGGCTGTCATCCGTCTTATGGCCATGGACGACCCGACCCTCACCTTCGACAGCCAACGCGGCCGCCTGCAGGGCATCGCCTACCGCATGCTCGGCTCCATGGCCGAGGCCGAAGAGGTCGTGCAGGACGCCTGGCTGCGCTGGCACGAAGCCGACAAGGCCAGCTTCGACAGCGCCGAAGCCTGGCTCGTGACCGTCGTCACCCGCCTGTCGATCGACCGGCTGCGCGCCGCCAAGGTCCAGCGCGAGCACTACATCGGCGCCTGGATGCCCGAGCCCGTGCTGACCGATGCGCCGGAAAGCCCCGAACAGCTGCTCGAGCGCGCCGACAACATCTCCGTCGCCTTCCTCGCGGTGCTGGAGCGCCTCGCGCCCGAGGCCCGCGCCGCCTTCCTGCTGCGCGAAGTGTTCGACGCCGACTACGACGAAATCGCCCGCACGCTCGGCAAGAGCGAGGCCGCCTGCCGCCAGCTCGTGCACCGCGCCAAGGCGCAGGTGCAGGAGGGGCGCCCGCGCTTCAGCGTGCCGCGCGAAACGCACCAGCGCCTGCTGCGCGCCTTCGCCGACGCCGCCGCGCGCGGCAGCCTGCAGGACCTGAAAGCGCTGATGGCCGAGGACGTCGAACTCATTGGCGACGGCGGCGGCAAGGTGCAGAGCTTCAGCAAGATCCTGCGCGGCAGCCAGCGCCTGGCGCAGCTCTACTTCGCGCTCTGGCGCCGCCTGGGGCCGGCGGTGCGCATGGAGCTGGTCGAGATCAACGGCGAGCCCGGGCTGCTGCGCTTCGTCGACGGCGCACTCGAATCGGCCCAGACCTTCGAGATCGAGGACGAGCGGATCGTGCGCATCCGCGCGCAGCGCAACCCGGACAAGCTGGCGCACATCGCACGCCTGTATTTTTCTTCGTCGAAAGAATAATTTCGCGCGGTGTGTCACAAGGCGCTCGGCCGGCACGTCTTCAGGGGGTAGGCAGATTCGTTTCAACCCACTCATTGGAGTCAGAGCACCATGAACAGCACCCCCCGTCTCAACTGGTACAAGACCGTCCCCAAGGCCTTCCAGGCCATGCTCGGCGTGAACGGCGCCTACGAGGCCACCACGCTCGGCAAGACGCTGCTCGACCTGGTCTACGCCCGTGTCTCGCAGATCAACGGCTGCGCCTATTGCCTCGACATGCACGTGCGCGACCTGCGCCAGCAGGGCGAAGACTGGCAGCGCATCAACAGCCTCGCGACCTGGCGCGAAGTGAGCTTCTTCAGCGAGCGCGAGCGTGCCGCCTTCGCCTGGGCCGAAACGCTGACGCGCCTGTCCGAGCACCATGGCGGCCGCGACGCCGAGTTCGAGGCGCTGCGGGCGCATTTCAGCGAAGTCGAGATCGCCGAGCTTTCCGTCGCCATCGCGCAGATCAATGCCTGGAACCGCATGGGCGTCGGCATGCGCATGCCGGTGGCCGTCAAGGCCATGCCCTGAGCCGTCGCCGAGGCGGCCTCAGGGCAGCGCTCAGCGGCGCTCCACCACCATCGGCGAGATGCGCAGGCTCTCGCGCAGCTGCGTGACCGCCTCGCCGGCCGCATTGCGCGAGGTGAAGGGACCGGCCTGCAGCCGGTGCGTGCCAGCCTCGCTGAAAACCCGCAGCTGCGATGCCAGCGAAGGCACGCCGCGGGACGCCTGGTTCTGCAGGCTCTCGGCACCTTCGCGCTCACGGAACGCGCCGAGCTGAACCCAGAAGCCCGGCAGGGCGGTGGACGGTGCGGGCGCTCCGGCCGCCGGCAGCGCGGATGGTGAAGGTGCGGCTTGCAGCGGCGCGAGGTCGTTCACCACGATGGCCTGGCGTGGCGGCGTGGAAGGCGGCCACTGTGCCGATTCGGTTTCGGTGCCGGGCGGATTGCCCGTCGCCATCGGTGTCTGCGGCGCGACCGGCATCGTCGACGCGGGCGGCGGCATGTCGTTGTCCGCCGCGGCTATCGGCGCCACCCATTCGGCCGGCACCCGCACTTGCTGCGCGCTCGCCACACGTGCCGCCGGCACCCGCGCGGAGACGGGCACGAGGGCGGGCGCAGCGGCGTAGGCCGTGCCGGCGTCGCGCCGCCATGCGCCGGTGCGGATGTCCTCGTTCGTGATCCGCTCGATCTCCACAGGCGCCACGCCGCGCAGCAGGTCGAGCTTCAGCGCGGCCGTGTAGCTCAGGTCGATGACGCGGCCGTCCACGAAGGGCCCGCGGTCGTTCACGCGCACGATCACCTCGCGCCCGTTGGCGGGGTTGCGCACGCGCACGTAGCTCGGCAGCGGCAGCGTCTTGTGCGCGGCGGTCATTGCGTACATGTCGTAGGGCTCGCCGCTCGAAGTGGATGCCGCATGGAACTTGCGGCCATACCAGGAGGCCAGCCCCGATTCGCGGAAGGGCCGGTCGTCGGTGATCGGCTGGTAGCCGCGGCCCAGCACGGTGTACGGCTTGCTGGTGCCGCCGCTGGCACGGATGGATTCGATGCGGGGCTCGGCGTCGGGTACGCTGGCGAGGTCCGGCGGAATGTTCGTGCCTGCCCCGTCGCGGGCGCTGGCAACGCCGCCGCCGCTGCGCGGACCGCTGGCGCAGCCCGCAAGAAGGATGGCGACGGCGACCGCGCACGCGGCCAGCGCGGTGGTGGCGGGAGAACGGACGCCGTCAGCCAAATACGGCCTTCCATAGTGCCAGCATCGCGTCGCGCTCGGCGGCCAGTGCGGGCGGTGTGACCTGGGTCGGCTCTTCGTTCAGGCGCGCGCGATGCTGCACGCGGCGCAGCTCGCGATAGGCCCGTGCCGCATTGCGGCCCACGCCTTCAGGCAGCAGTCCCGCGAGTTCGGCGCGCAGCAGCAGGGCGATGTTCCCCACGTTCGGAATCAGCTCGGGGTGCTCGCCCGACGACGACAGCACCAGGAACTGCACCGCGAATTCGGCGTCGACCATGCCGCCGGGGCTGTGCTTCACGTCGAACCGGTCGGCCTTCACGGGCCGCGCGCCACGCAGCTTGTCGCGCATCGCGATGATCTCGGCCTTCAGCGCCTCGCGGTCGCGCGGCGATACCAGCACGGCCTCGCGCACCTGGTCGAAACGCGCGCCGAGTTCGGCGCCGTGGTCCTCGCTGCCGAGCACGAAGCGCGCGCGCGTCATGGCCTGGTGTTCCCAGGTCCACGCGGTGTTGCTGCCGCGGCCGAGCTGGTACTTTTCGTAGGCTTCGAAGCTGGTGGTCAGCAGGCCCGAGTTGCCGTTGGGACGCAAGGCGGTATCGATCTCGAACAGGTCGCCTTCGCGCGTCTTCACCGTGAGCCAGTTGATGAGCTTGCGCACATAGGCGGCGTAGACCTCGCCGGCGCGCTCGTCGTCGTCGTCATAGACGAACACGATGTCGAGGTCGCTGCCGTAGCCCAGTTCCTTCCCGCCCAGCTTGCCGTAGCCGATGATCGCGAACTGCGGCACCTCGCGGTGCCGGTTGCGCACGTGCGGCCAGCACCAGTGGGCGGTCACGCGCAAGGTGGTGTCGGCCAGCGCGCTCAGGTCGTCGGCCACCTGCTCGACCGTGATGCGGCCATCGACGTCGCGTGCCAGCGTGCGGAACACCTCGGCGTGGTGGGCGTGGCGCAGCAGGTTCAGCAGGCGCTCTTCGTCGGCTTCGCCGGTGCGGGTGAGCGAGGCGTGGCGCGCCTCGAGCTCGCGCTCGAACTCGGCGGCCACGAAGCGGCCCGACAGCATTTCGTCGCTCGCCAGCTCGTCGATCACGCCCGGGTGCTGCATCAAGTAGCGCGCGGGCCACTTCGCGGCGCCGAGCAGGCGCAGCAGGCGTTGCTGCACGGCCGGGCGTTCGACCAGCAGCGCGAGGTAGCTCTCGCGGCGCAGCAGCGGTTCGATCCAGTCGGCCCAGCGCAAGGCCGCGTCGACATGGCGCGGCGTTTGTCCCGGGCCGTCGCCATCGGGCTCCTTGAGCCATTGGCCGGTGCGCTGCACCAGCTGGCGCAGTCGCCCGCGCGTCTCCTCGCGCAGGGCGAGCACGCGCGGCGTTTCGCACCAGTCGCGGATGCGGTCGGCGAAGGCGGCTGGCAGATCGTCGAGCAGATCGGCGAGATCGGCCGGCGCGGCGGAGGCCTTCTTGCCATTGCACTTGCCGTTGCAGGGCTTCTCGCCGCCGAGCAGCTTGTCGAACTCCTGCGCGACGAACTCGCGGTGCGTGTCGAGCTGCTCGAGGAAGGCGCAGCAGTCGTAGCCCATGGTCTGGGCAATCCAGCGCAGGTCGTCGTCGGACACCGGCAGCGCGTGGGTCTGCTGGTCGTCGAGGTACTGGATGCGGTGCTCCACGCGGCGCAGGAACTCATAGGCCGCCGCCAGCGCATCGGCGGTTTCCTGCGGCATGAGGTTGGCGCGCGCGAGGCGCTGCAGCGCATCGAGCGTGGGCCGCGTGCGCAGTTCGGGGAACTGGCCGCCGCGCACCACCTGCAGCAGCTGCACGGTGAACTCGATTTCGCGGATGCCGCCGCGCGACAGCTTCACGTCGTTGGCGCGCTCAGGCCGCCCGGCGCTGCGGCGCGCCGACTGCTCGCGGATCTGCCGGTGCAGCACGCGCAGCGAATCGAACACGCTGTAGTCGAGGTAGCGCCGGAACACGAAAGGCAGCACCGCGCCGCGCAGCCCCTGGGCCTGGCCCGCGAGCACGATGTCGCGCGGCGCCACCACCCGGCTCTTCATCCAGGCGAAGCGCTCCCACTCGCGGCCCTGCACCTGGAAATATTCTTCGAGCGCATCGAGCGAGACCACGCTCGGGCCCGAATTGCCGTTGGGCCGCAGCGCCAGGTCGACACGGAACACGAAGCCGTGCTCGGTGGTGTCGCCCACCAGCGCGTAGATGCGCTTCACGGCGCGCCCGAAGTATTCCTGGTTCGACAACCGGCCGCGGCCGTCGGCATCGCCGGCGGTTTCGCCGTCGACGTCGTAGAGGTAGATCAGGTCGATGTCGCTCGACACGTTGAGCTCGCGCGCGCCGAGCTTGCCCATGCCGACGATCCACAGCTGCGAGCGCTGGCCTTCGGGGCCAAGCGGGGCGCCGTGCGCGGTGTCGAGTTCGTGGCAGGCGTCCTGGCACGCAATATCGAGTGCCAGCTCGGCCAGTTCGGTGACGGCGGTGGTCACCACGGCCAGCGGCGCCTGTTCGTCGCAGTCGAGGGTCACGAGCCGCTCCATCACGAGCTGCCGCACAATCCGCAGTGCATCGCCGACGTTGTCCCCACGCCGGCGCAATGCCTCGTAAGCCACCATCATCGACTCGCGCCGCGGCGCACCAGGGGGAAGCAATGAAAGCTCGGCCGCATACCTGCGACGCAGGCGCTGCACGAAGCGTGAGTAAGAAGATGACGCGGCCTGCGTCGAAGTGTCTGGCAAGTGGTTCACACTGATGCTGGTTTCCGTGGAACCCCTCTGAATGCTGGCGGTCATAATTCCCGACACAGCGCGATCCTCAATGAACGACACGGCGTCTTCCCCTTCACGTCTGCTCAAATTAACCGCTGTGACAGCGCGCTGGCTGCTGAGTCTGTTGATCGCTGCATGGCTTCTGCTGGCGCTGTCAGTCGTTGTCCTACACGCGTGGATTGTGCCGCGAATCGGCGATTTCCGCGGTGCACTGGAGGCACAGGCTAGCAAGGCGATCGGCGTGCCGGTCCGCATCGGATCGATCACCGCCCGCTCCGAAGGGCTTTTCCCGGCCTTCGAATTGCGCGACGTGGTGCTGCTCGACGCCGGCAAGCGCGAGGCCCTGCGCCTCGTGCGCGTGGTGGCCAGCGTGTCGCCGCGCTCGCTCTGGAGGCTCAACTTCGAGCAGCTCTACATCGAGGGACCGCAACTCGACGTGCGCCGCGACACTCAGGGAAAACTCCATGTGGCCGGTTTGCACATGGCGACCGACACGAGCGGAGAAACTCGCGGTGCCGACTGGTTTTTTGCCCAGCGCGAACTGGTCATCGAAGGCGGCACCGTGCGCTGGACCGACGAGCAGCGCCAGGCCGAACCGCTGCTGCTGACGGACGTGCGCTTCGTCGCGCGCAACAGCGCCCGGCGCCACGGGCTGCGGCTCGACGCCACGCCGCCGGCCGGCTGGGGCCAGCGCTTCACCCTGCGCGGCCAGTTCCGCCAGCCGCTGCTGTCCATCCGCAGCGGCCACTGGCAGACCTGGGACGGCCAGCTCTATGCCGACCTGCCCTACATCGACGTGACCCGGCTGGGCCAGTACGTGTCGCTCGACGCCCGCATCCGCGAAGGCAACGGCGCGCTGCGCGTGTGGGCCGACGTGGACGACGGCCAGGTCGTCGGCGGCGCGGCCGACCTGGGGCTCGACAAGGTCGACGTGTCGCTCGACAAGGGCCTGCAGCCGCTGGTGCTGCGCACCGTCACCGGCCGCCTCGCGGGGCAGCTCACCGAGGAGACGCTGGAGTTCTCGACCACCGCGCTGCAGTTCGACACCAGCGACGGCCTGCGCTGGCCCGGTGGCAACCTGTGGCTGCAGCACACGCCGAACCGGGGCCGCACGCCCGAGCACGGCGCGCTGCGCGCCGACCGCCTCGACCTGGCTGCGCTGGCCCTCATCGCCGACCGGCTGCCATTGGGCGATGCCACGCACCGCATGCTCGACGCCTACGCGCCGCGCGGCCTCGTCGAGCGTGTCGACCTGAACTGGCAGGGCCCGCTGGGGGCGCCCAGCCGCTACCAGGCCAAGGGCCGCGTCAGCGGCCTGCGCATCGCCTCGCAGCCCGGCAGGCTGGATGCGGCGGCCACACCGCCCAAGACCCGTCCCGGCACCCCCGGCCTGAGCGGCGCCGCGGTCGACTTCGACGCCTCCCACACCGGCGGCACCGCCACGCTCGCCATCGCACAGGGCACGCTCGAATTCCCGGGCGTGTTCGAAGAGCCGGTCATTCCCATCGACCGGCTCTCGGCGCAGCTGCAATGGAAGCTCGACAACGGCAACGCGCAGCTGCAGCTGTCGAAGCTGCGCTTCGCCAACACCGACGCCGAGGGCGATGCCGAAGCCACCTGGCGCACCAGCGACCCGGCCGTCTCCAGCGGCCACGGACGCTTTCCCGGCGTGCTCGACCTGCAGGGCAAGCTGACCCGCGCCGACGGCACGCGCGTGTTCCGCTACCTGCCGCTCGACATTCCGCAGCACACGCGCGACTACGTGCGCAACGCCGTCACCAAGGGCGTCGCCAGCAGCGTCGACTTCCGCGTGCGCGGCGACCTGCACGACATGCCCTTCATGGACCCGAAGCAGGGCGACTTCCGCATCGCCGCCAAGGTGGCCGACGTCAACTACGCCTACGTGCCGCCGTCCTCCGCGCCGCTGCGCAACGGCACGCCCGCCCCGGTGTGGCCGCCGCTCACCGGCCTGTCGGGCGAGCTCGTGTTCGAGCGCGCCGGCATGCTGGTGCGCAACGCGCGCGGCCGGATCGTCGGTGCACCCGGTGTCGAGATCACCAAGGCCGAGGCGCAGATCGCCGACATGTCGCACCATGCCTCGATGCTGCGCGTCGATGCGCAGGCCAAGGGGCCGCTCGGCGAGGTGCTGCGCGCGGGCGCGCCGCTGGCCGGCGAAACCGGCGAGATCATGCGGACCGCGCGCGCCACCGGTTCGGCCGACTACAAGCTGCACCTCGAACTGCCCCTCGCGGCCATGGAAAACGCCAAGGTGCAGGCCACTGTGGCGCTGGCCGACAACGAGCTGCAAGTCGTGCCCGAGGCGCCTTCGCTCACGCAGGCCAAGGGCACGCTCAGCTTCACCGAAACCGGCTTTTCCCTGGCCGGCGTGCAGGCCAGGCTGCTCGGCGGCGACATCCGCGTCGAAGGCCGCGGCCGCTTCACCGGCCCGAATCGCGAGGTGGCCCTGAAGGCGCAGGGCACGGCCACGGCCGAGGGCCTGCGCGGCGCGCGCGAGGTCGACTGGCTCGCCCGCCTCGCGAAGAAGGCGACCGGCAGTACACCCTATGCGGCCACTTTCTCGATGCGCGACGGCACGCCCGAGTTCTCGCTCACCAGCAGCCTGCAGGGCCTGGCGCTGCAGCTGCCGCCGCCGCTCGTGAAGACGGCCGAAGAGCAGATGCCGCTGCGCGTCGAGAAGAAGGTGCTCGCGCGCGAAACCACGAAACAGGGTGCCATCGTCGCCACGCAGGACCAGCTCTTGCTCGACCTCGGCCGCGTCGGCGCCGTCCAGTACGTGCGCGATCTCGCTGGCAACGAGGCGCGCGTGCTGCGCGGCAGCATCGGCGTCGGCCTCGCGGCCGGCGAGACGGCCAGCCTGCCCGACAAAGGCGTGTTCGCGAACGTCAACGTCGCCAAGCTCGACATGGCGGCATGGCAGGCGCTGCTCGGCGAGGCGACCGGCACCGGCACCGAGACGGCGGAGCGCGCCGACGACCCCTCGCAGGCCTACCTGCCCACGCGCATCGCGGTGCGCGCGCAGCAGCTCGGCATCGCGGGCCGCACGCTGCACAACGTGGTGCTCGGCGGTACGCGCGACGGCGCTGTCTGGCGCGCCAACATCGACGCCACCGAACTCAGCGGCTATGCGGAATACCGCCACGCGCAGGCCGGGCGCCTCCATGCGCGGCTCGCGCGGCTGAAGATCGCACCGGCCGAGGCCACGCAGGTCGAGACCCTGCTCGACGAGCAGCCCGGCACCCTGCCGGCGCTCGACATCGTGATCGACGATTTCGAGTTGCTCGGCAAGCGCCTGGGCCGCGCCGAGATCGACGCGGTCAACCGCGGGGGCGCGAGCCGCGAATGGGCGCTCAACAAGCTGACCTTCACCATGCCCGAGGCCAGCTTCGCGGCCAAGGGCAGCTGGGCGGCGGTGCCTGGTGCCGCGGCCGGCCAGCGCCGCACCGCCATGACGTTCAAGCTCGACATCAGCGATGCCGGCGACCTGCTCACGCGCTTCGGCATGCCGGGCGTGCTGCTGCGCGGCCGCGGGCGGATCGAGGGCGATGTCAACTGGCGCGGTTCGCCGTTCTCGCTCGACTACCCGAGCCTGGGCGGGCAGCTGCAGGTCGACGTGGAGCAGGGCCAGTTCCTCAAGGCCGACCCGGGCCTGGCCAAGCTGCTCGGCGTGCTGAGCCTGCAGGCGCTGCCGCGCCGGCTCACGCTCGACTTCCGCGACGTCTTCAGCCAGGGCTTCGCCTTCGACTTCATTCGCGGCGACGCGAAGATCAACAAGGGCATCGCCAGCACCAACAACCTGCAGATGAAGGGCGTCAACGCCGCCGCGCTGATGGACGGCTCGGCCGACATCGTGCGCGAGACGCAGAACCTGCGCGTGGTGGTGGTGCCCGAGATCAATGCGGGCACGGCCGCGCTCGTGGCCACCGCCATCAACCCGGCCATCGGCCTGGGCACCTTCCTCGCCCAATGGGTATTGAGCAAGCCGCTGGCGGCGGCCGCCACGCAGGAGTTCCATATCGAAGGCACCTGGGCCGACCCCAAAATAGCGAAGGTGCCGCGCACGCTGCAACTGCTGCCCCAGAGCATTCCGGCCATCCCCGGCCTGCCGGGTTCGCCGGCCGCGAACGAAGGCAAGAAAACGGAGACCACGCAATGAAAGTCGCAGCCATCCAGATGGTGTCGGCCATCGCCCGCGAAGCCAACCTCGCTCGCGCCCACGGCCTGCTCGCGCAGGCGGCCGCGGCCGGCGCCGAGCTGGCGGTGCTGCCCGAGTATTTCTGCATGATGGGCGCGCGCGACACCGACAAGCTGGGCCTGCGCGAGACCGCCGGCGCCGGCGCGGTGCAGGGCTTCCTGGCCGACGCGGCGCGCGAGTTCGGCCTGTGGATCGTCGGCGGCACGCTGCCCATCGAGAGCGCCGACGCCGAGCACGTGTTCAACAGCTCGCTGGCCTTCTCGCCCGAGGGGCGGTGCGTGGCGCGCTACGACAAGATCCATCTCTTCTTCTTCGACAACGGCACCGAGCGCTACGACGAGCGCCGCGTCATCGCGCCCGGCACGCAGCCCGTGGTGTTCGACTTGCCCTCGCGCGACGGCCACAGCTGGCGCGTGGGCATGAGCGTGTGCTACGACCTGCGCTTTCCCGAGCTCTACCGCGCGCTCGCGAAGCAGGGCGCCGACCTGCTGCTGGTGCCCAGCGCCTTCACGCGCACTACCGGCGCCGCCCACTGGGAGGTGCTGCTGCGCGCCCGCGCCATCGAGAACCTGGCCTGGGTGGTCGCACCCGCGCAGGGCGGCACGCACGAGAACGGCCGCCGGACCTGGGGCCAGTCGCTGGTCGTCGACCCCTGGGGCGCGGTGGTCGCGCAGCAGGCCAGCGAAGAAGGCGTGGTGCTGTTCGACATCGATGCCGCGAGGGTCGAAAGCACGCGCGCGCAGTTGCCCGTGCTTTCGCACCGCGTTCTCTAGCGATGTCCGATGCGCTGCTGACCGTCGCACCGCAGCGGTGGGCGCTGCTGGCGTTCGCGCGGCTGCGCTCGCTGTGGCAGCGCTGGTTCCTGTGGCTGCTGATGGCGGTGCTGGTGTCGGTATTGCTGGTGACGGTGGTGTGGCTCGCCGGCCGGCACGAGGTCGAGCAGGTGCAGGCCGCGCTCGACCGCGACACCGCCGACGCCGTCTCCGACCTGCGCAGCGGCTTCCAGCGCAATGCGCAGAGCCTGCGCGCCACGCAGGCCCCGGGCGCCGACCGCACACAATGGTCCACGGCCGCGGCCGCGCTGCTGCGCGAGCACCGCGAATGGCTGCGGCTCGAATGGCGCGATGCCGCCATGCGCACGCAGCAGGCCGTCAACACGCCCTACCGCATGCGCCTCCTCGACGAGGAGAGCCGCGGCCCCGAGCAGTCCGACGTGACGCTGGCCTGCGCCGCCGCGCGCAAGCTCGGCGCGCCGGCCTATTCGCCGAGCCACTACGTGCCGATCGCCGGTGGCGGCGGCATCGAGGTGATGGAGCTGTGCCTGCCGATCGATGGCGGCGGCTACCTCGTGGCGAGCTACTCGCTGCGCGATGCGCTGATCGAGCTGGTCGGCCCCACGCTCACGCGCGGCCAGGAAGTGGCATTCACCGAGGCCGACGGCACGCGGCTGGTGGCGCTCGGCAGTTCGCGGCGAGTCGGTACGCGGGTGTTCACCTCGCAGCAGCTGATCGACCTGCCGGGCGCCGCGCTGATGCTGCGCGTCGACGGCTGGCGCGCCGCGCCCGACCTGTTCCCGAACATGCTCACCGCGCTGGTCACGGCAATCTCGATCGCGCTGGTGTCGGTGCTGGTGCTGCTCGCGCGCGACACGCGCAGGCGCCTGCGCGCCGAGCGCGACCTGGCCGACGCGCTGGCCTTCCGCAAGGCGATGGAAGACTCGGTCATCACCGGCCTGCGCGCGCGCGACCTGCAGGGCCGCATCACCTACGTGAACCCGGCCTTCTGCGAGATGGTCGGCTTCAGCCCCGAGGAGCTCATGGCGGACAGCGCCGACGCACCCTATTGGCCGACCGAACTGGCGCACGAGTATCAGCAGCGGCAGGCCCGGCGCCTTGCCGGCGGCATGCCGCCGCGCGAAGGCTTCGAGTCGGTCTTCATGCGCAAGGACGGCACGCGCTTTCCGGTGCTGATCTTCGAAGCGCCGCTGATCAACGCCCACAAGGTGCAGACCGGCTGGATGAGCGCGTTCATCGACGTGAGCGAGCAGCGCCGCATCGAGGAGCTCTCGCGCGCCAGCCAGGAGCGGCTGCAGGCCAGCGCACGGCTGGCGACCGTCGGCGAGATGGCATCGTTGCTGAGCCACGAGCTCACGCAGCCGCTGGCCGCCATCGCCAGCTATGCGAGCGGCTCGCTCAACCTGCTCGGCCCGCATGCGAAGGGCGACCAGGGCGAAGTGGCGATGGCGGTGAGGCGCATCGCCGAGCAGGCCGATCGCGCGGGCCAGGTCATTCGCAGCGTGCACGACTTCGTGCGCCGGCGCGACCGCACGCGCGAGGCCGTCGCGCCGCAGGCGCTGATCGACGCGGTGCTGCCGCTGGTGCGGCTGCAGGCGCGCAAGCTCGGCGTGACCATCGAGGTGGTGCTCGAGGACCGCCTGCCGGCGGCCATGTGCGACCGCACGCTGGTCGAGCAGGTGCTGCTGAACCTCGCGCGCAATGCGATGCAGGCCATGGACGGCCCCGACAACGCCGGCAGCCGCGTGCTGCGGCTGCGCGTGGCGCGTGCCGTCGCGGTGGGGGGCACGGGACAGGAAGACGGGCGGCGCTGGCTCGAATTCTCGGTGGCCGACCTGGGTAGCGGCATCGGCGAGGACGTGGCCGAGCGGCTCTTCACCCCCTTCTTCACCACGCGCGCCGACGGCATGGGGCTCGGCCTGAGCCTGTGCCGCACGGTGGTGGAGCAGCACGGCGGGGCGCTGGTGTTCGAGCCGAACAAGCCGCGCGGCACCGTATTCCGTTTCACGCTGCCGGCCGCTTGACGGCGCCCTTCAGACAATCAATCTTCTGCTGGATCCCATGACATGCAACCACTGATCGACGGTTTGATCTTCATCGTGGACGACGACGCCAGCGTGCGCGAGGCGCTGGCCTGGCTGCTGCGCTCGCGCCGCCTGGCCAGCGAGCACTTCGGCAGTGCCGAGGCGTTCGAGCAGTTCCTCGACCAGGGCCCGCTGCCCGCACAGCCGCTGTGCCTGCTGCTCGATGTGCGCATGCCCGGCACCAGCGGGCTGGTGCTGTTCGACCGGCTGGCCGAGCGCGGCCTGCTGCCAGCGATGCCGGTGATCTTCCTGACCGGCCACGCCGACGTGCCGACGGCCGTCGATGCGGTGAAGCGCGGTGCCTTCGATTTCTGCGAGAAGCCGTTCTCGGACAACGCGCTCGTCGACCGCATCGAGCATGCGTTGAGTGCGTCGCTGCAGGCGCTGGAAGTGCAGCGCCTGCGCCGCGGACTGAGCGAGCGCATCGCCGAGCTGACCGACCGCGAGCGCGACGTGATGCGGCTCGTGGTCGAGGGCCTGCCGAACAAGCTGATCGCCGACCAGCTCGCGATCAGCGTGCGCACGGTGGAAGTCCACCGCGCGCGCGTGTTCGAAAAAATGGAAGTGAAGTCAGCCGTAGAACTAGCCAACCGCCTCAGAGATCTTTAACGGCGGCGCCCGGCCTCTTCCAAGCGAACACCGCGGAACCGGCTTTGCCGGGCCGCAGGTGTTGCCCCCTGAAAGGGGGTTGGCGAAGCGACACGAAGTGCGCGAAGCCTGGGGGTCAGGCTTTCTCGGCGACGAAGATCTCGACGCGGCGGTTCTGTGCGCGGCCTGCGACCGTGCCGTTGTCGGCCAGCGGCTCGCGCGAGCCGCGGCCGTCGGTCGTGATGGCCGTGGTCGACACGCCGCGGCTCACCAGGTGGTTGCGCACGCTGTCCGCGCGGCTCACCGAGAGGCGCTCGTTGCCTTCCTCGCTGCCGGTGTTGTCGGTATGGCCCACCACGCGCACGCTGGCGGCGGTGGCGCTCTTCAGGCCTTCGGCGACCTTGTCGAGCACCTGCGCGAGGTTGCGCTTGACGTTGGCGCGGCCGGAGTCGAACGACAGCTCGTTCGGGATCACCACGTGCAGCTGGTTGTCGGCGGTCTGCTCGATCACCGCGCCCGTGCCCTTGGTGGAGGTTTCGAGATCAGTCTTCAACGCGGCCAGGCGGGCCGTCCAGCTGTTGGCTGGCGCGGCCGTTGCGGCGGCCGGCGCGGCGGTGGCCGGCGGCTGCGACTGCGAAGCGCAGCCCGCGATGAAAAGCAACGCGGCCGCGGCCGCACTCGAAACAACGAACTTCCTCATGAGATTCCCTCTTAATGGACCAATGGAACGGTAGTGGCGGGAACCGGCCTTTCAGCGCGGCCGGTTTCCCCATGCGGTGAACGCTCAGCCTCGCGGCCCGCGCTCACCCATGTAGATTTCGACGCGGCGATTCTGCGCCCGGCCTGCGTCGTTGTTGTTGTCGGCAATGGGTTCGTGCGAACCGCGGCCCTCGATGCGGAAGATCGCTGCGTTCACGCCGTGCGCCACGAGGTAGTCGCGCGTGCTGGCCGCGCGTTCGACCGACAGCGGGTTGTTGATGGCGTCCGAACCGGTGCTGTCGGTGTGGCCGATGATGCGCACCTCGGCGTTCGGGTTGTTGCGCAGGCCGTTGGCGAACTGGTCGAGCACCGGCGCGAAGTTCGGCTTGATGTTGGCGCGGCCCACGTCGAAGGACACGTCGCTCGGAATCTGCAGCTTCAGCTCGTTGTTGGGTGTCTGGGTCACGGCGACGCCGGTGCCCTGCGTGGCGGCTTCCATCTGGCGCTTCTGGTTTTCCATGCGCTGCGACCACAGGTAGCCGCCGAGCGCGCCGGCGGCCGCGCCGACCACCGCGCCCGTGCCGATGGCACCGCGGTTGCCGCCGGTGGCCGAACCGATGGCGGCGCCGCCCAGCGCGCCGATGCCGGCGCCGATGCCGGTGTTGCGCTGCGTGTCAGTCATGCCGCCGGCGCAGCCGGACAGGATGAGCGCCGTGGCGGTGGTTGCGAGTACGAACTTTTTCATGGCAATCCCTTTCAAGGATGATTCAGGCGGGCCACAGCTTAGCTTCCGGGCGTACGCGATGGTACGGGCTCAAAGCCCTGGGGAAAATAAGAAAAGTTTCGCCATCGCGCGTCAATGCTGCGATGATTGCTACTAAAGTAATAGCAATGGGGCGATTGTCCGACATGGCTGCGCGGCGCGGGACTGCGCAAGCAATTCACGTTTCCGGCGGCGGGTTCCCGTTGGTGGCGTCGCGGCCGGCTTCGGGTGGGTCGTCGTCGTGCAATTCGCCCTTGTTGCGGCCGGAAAACATGGTCCACCAAATGATCAAGATGAACACGAGTCCCGCGGCGAGGGCTTCAAGCAGAATCAAACCCATGAGAAATGGACTCCAGTGGCTGGTCGGGCTTGTGATCGTAGCAACGCTCGCCGCCTGTTCCACCGGCCCGCGCACGCCCGAGGCCC
>NZ_JBGLYN010000102.1:0-17633 GCF_047304045.1 Variovorax sp. Varisp85 | reverse complement strand
GGGAGGGGCCGCCGATTGTCCCCCAGCCGCGCAGATATGACTGTGGCACAAGGTTTGCAATGGTGGCCCCCGTCCTGCAACCTTTCTTGTCTAGACAGCAAATCGGTGCATTTCCCAAGGAATTGCACCAGAAATGACCTTTCGGGTTATCCTGTATATACAAGTTGGGGAGCTTGGCAACAATGCGAGGCGTGCGCAGCCCGGCCACCGAGGCGCGCCGCCGAGCCATCTCTCAAGAACGGAACCAGGAGTACCCATGGTCAAGACGACGGTAGTTGTGAAAGTCGCTTCGCTGCTGGCAGCAGGTGCATGTGCAGCGGGCATGGCCGGAACGGCCGCCGCCCAGGAAACCAAGATCGCGCTCGGCATGTCCGGCTGGACCGGCTTCGCGCCGCTCTCGCTGGCCGACAAGGCGGGCATCTTCAAGAAGAACGGCCTGGACGTCGAACTCAAGATGATTCCGCAGAAGGACCGCCACCTGGCGCTCGCGTCCGGCGCCATCCAGTGCGCGGCCACCACGGTCGAGACGCACGTGGCCTGGAACGCCAACGGCGTGCCCATCGTGCAGATCTTCCAGATGGACAAGTCCTACGGCGCCGACGGCATCGCGGTGCGCAACGACGTGAAGAGCTTCGCCGACCTCAAGGGCAAGACCATCGGCGTGAGCGCCCCCGGCACCGCGCCCTACTTCGGCCTGGCCTGGATGCTCAGCAAGAACGGCATGACCCTGAAGGACGTGAAGGTGGTCTCGCTCGAGCCGCAGCCCGCCGCGCAAGCTTTCGTGGCCGGCCAGAACGACGCCGCCATGACCTACGAGCCGTACCTCTCGACCGTGCGCGCCAACCCCGCCGCCGGCAAGATCCTGGCCACCACGCTCGACTACCCGATGGTGATGGACACCGTCGGCTGCGCGCCCACCTGGCTCAAGGCCAATCCCAAGGCCGCCGCCGCGCTCACCAAGTCGTACTTCGACGCGCTCGACATGATCAAGGCCGAGCCCGAAAAAGCCAACGAACTCATGGGCTCGGCCGTCAAGCAGAGCGGCGAGCAGTTCGCCAAGTCGTCCGCCTACCTGCGCTGGCAGGACAAGGCGGCCAACCAGAAGTTCTTCTCGAGCGAACTCACGACCTTCATGAAGGAAGCCGCGGCCATCCTGCTGGAAGCCGGCGTGATCCGCAAGGCGCCTGAAGACTACGCGGTGACCTTCGATGCAAGCTACGTCAAGTAAGGCGCTGCCGCAGGTGCCGCCGCGCGCGGCATCGGCCTCCACCGCCGTCTCCTCTCTGCCCGTGGCGCCCGTGCGGCGCCGCGCATTCGCGCCGCTCGAACCCGTCAGTGCGCGTGCCCGCGTGCTGCTCGGGCTCGGCTTCTTCGTCGTGTTCGTGCTGGTGTGGTCGCTGGCCACGCTCGGCGGCTTCGTGTCGCCGACCTTCCTCGCCAGTCCGCCGACCATGGTCAAGGAAGGCTGGCTGCTCTTCACCGAGTACGGCTTCATCGGCGACATCGGCATGACCGTGTGGCGCGTGTTCGGCGGCTTCCTGCTGGCGGCCGTGTTCGCGGTGCCGCTGGGCATCGCGATGGGCACCTGGAAGACCGTCGAGGCCTTCTTCGAGCCCTTCGTCTCGTTCTGCCGCTACCTGCCGGCCTCGGCCTTCATCCCGCTGCTGATCCTGTGGGCGGGCCTCGGCGAAATGCAGAAGCTGCTGGTGATCTTCATCGGCTCCTTCTTCCAGGTCGTGCTGATGGTGGCCGTCACCGTGGGCGGCGCGCGGCGCGACCTCGTCGAGGCCGCATACACGCTGGGCGCGAACAGCCGCGGCATCGTGGCGCGCGTGCTCATTCCGGGCGCCGCACCAGGCATCGCCGAGACGCTGCGGCTCGTGCTCGGCTGGGCATGGACCTACGTGATCGTGGCGGAGCTGATCGGCTCCTCGTCCGGCATCGGCCACATGATCACCGACAGCCAGGCGCTCTTGAACACCGGGCAGATCATCTTCGGGATCATCGTGATCGGTGTCATCGGCCTGTTGTCCGACTTCGCTTTCAAGGCGCTCAACCGCCGTCTGTTCGCATGGGCCGCACTGTGAAGAACCAACTTTCCATCCAGGGCGTCTCGCGCGTCTTCACCGGCACCAAGGGCCAGCGCACGCAAGCGCTGCAGCCGATCGACTTCGAGGTGAAGGAGAACGACTTCGTCACCATCCTCGGCCCCTCGGGCTGCGGCAAGTCGACGCTGCTGCGCATCGTGGCGGGGCTCGACTTCCCGACCACCGGCCAGGTGATGCTCGACGGCGAGCGCATCGAAGGCCCGGGCGCCGATCGCGGCGTGGTGTTCCAGAGCTACACGCTCTTTCCGTGGCTCACGGTGGCGCAGAACATCCGCTTCGGCCTGCGCGAGCGCGGCATGAGAGAGGCCGACCAGAAGGAGCGCAGCGAGTTCTTCATCGCCAAGGTGGGGCTGCGCGGCTTCGAGAATCACTTTCCGAAGCAGCTCTCGGGCGGCATGCAGCAGCGCACCGCCATTGCGCGCGCGCTGGCCAACGACCCCAAGATGCTGCTGCTCGACGAGCCCTTCGGTGCGCTCGACAACCAGACCCGCGTGCTGATGCAGGAGCTGTTGCTCGGCATCTGGGAGTCGGCGCGCAAGACGGTGCTGTTCGTCACGCACGACATCGACGAGGCGATCTTCATGGCCAACCGCGTGGCGGTGTTCAGCGCGCGGCCGGGGCGCATCAAGACCGAGATCGCGGTCGATTTTCCGCATCCGCGCAGCTACACCATCAAGACCTCGCCGGAGTTCATGGACATCAAGGCGCGGCTGACGGAAGAGATTCGCGCGGAGTCGATGGCGGCTGCGGAGCATTGAGGATGGCGCCTTGCCTTCATTCCGTTGTGCTTGGCGTGCGCCGCTGTTCGGGGCGCGCCCACGCCGGCACGGCGGCCTTTGAGCGAAGCGGGGGACATTCGCGCAGGGAAGTACCCGGCGGCCTGTGCACGCGCCCCGAACAGCAGCGCTCAAAACAAGAGCTACAACAGCAAGCATGAAACGCGACCTCCCCACCCTCGCGCTCTACGCGCAAGTCAAGGATCACATCTCCCGTAAGATCCAGGACGGCACGTGGCCGCCCGGACACCGCCTGCCCTCGGAGCATGAACTGGTCGCGCAGTTCGGCATGGCGCGCATGACGGTGAACCGTGCGCTGCGCGAGCTGGTGGAACAGGGCCGCATCGTGCGCGTGGCCGGGGTCGGCAGCTTCGTCGCCGAAAACAAGCCGCAGTCCACGCTGCTGCAGATCGCCAATATCGCCAGCGAAATCCGCCAGCGCGGACACGACTACCGCTGCGACATGATCGCGGTCGAGCGCATCGCCGCCTCGCCCGACGTGGCCGCGTGGCTCGACATGCGCGCCGGCACCTCGGTGTTCCACAGCGTGTGCCTGCACCTCGAGAACGGCACGCCCGTGCAGCTCGAAGAGCGCTACGTCAATCCGCAGGTCGTGCCCGACTACCTCGAACAGGACTTCAGCGTCATGCCGCCCAGCGAGTACCTGGTGCGCAACGTGCCCTTCGATCAGATCGAACACGTGGTCGATGCCGTGCTGCCCAACCAGGAACAGGCCGACAGGCTCGCCATGGAACCCACAGCCCCCTGCCTCCTGCTCACGCGCCGCACCTGGTCACGCAACACACCCGTGACCTGGGTGCGCTGCCTGCACCCGGCCTCGCGCTACAGCCTGGGCAGCCGTTTCAAGGCAGACGGCAACCCTAGCTTCGGTTGATTTTTTCGTCCTCAGAGGCCTCAGTTTTCACTCGCAACTACTTGTATAGACAGGTTCACATGACAAGCAAACACACCGCTACTCCAGATGCCACCCTGATCCTCACGCCCGGCCAGGTCGATCTGGCGATGCTGCGACGCATCCAGGCCGGCGGCGTGCAGCTGTCGCTCGACCCCTCGGTGCGCGACGGCATGCTTCGCGCCGAGGCCGCCGTGCGCCACATCGTCGAGAACGACCAGGTCGTCTACGGCATCAACACCGGCTTCGGCAAGCTCGCGAGCACGCGCATCGGCAACGACCACCTGGCGGAACTGCAGCGCAACCTCGTGCTGTCGCACAGCGTGGGCACGGGCGAGCCATTGGCGGCACCGGTGGTGCGCATGGTGCTCGCGACCAAGGCGGTGAGCCTGGCGCGTGGCCATTCGGGCGTGCGCCCGGCGCTGGCCGACGCGCTGCTGGCACTGTTCAACGCGGGCGTGATGCCGCGCATTCCGGCCAAGGGCTCGGTCGGCGCGTCAGGCGACCTCGCGCCGCTCGCGCACCTGGCCTGCGTGCTGATCGGCGAAGGCGAGGCCACGCTGGCCGACGGCACTGTGGTCAGCGGTGCGCAGGCGATGAAGAGCATCGGCCTCGCGCCCTTCGTGCTCGGCCCCAAGGAAGGCCTGGCGCTGCTCAACGGCACGCAGGTGTCGACCGCGCTCGCGCTGTTCGGCCTGTTCGGCGCGGAAGACGTGTTCGCGTCGTCGCTGATGTCGGGTGCGCTGTCGCTCGAGGCCATCCAGGGCTCGATCAAGCCCTTCGACGCGCGCATTCATGCGGCGCGCGGCCAGCTGGGCCAGATCGCCGTCGCGGACGCAGTGCGCACGCTGCTCGAAGGCAGCGAGATCGTTCCCTCGCATGCCGACTGTGGCCGCGTGCAGGACCCGTATTCGGTGCGCTGCATCCCGCAGGTGATGGGCGCCTGCCTCGACAACCTCGCGCACGCCTCGCGCGTGCTGGTGATCGAAGCCAACGCCGCATCGGACAACCCGCTCGTGTTCTGCGACACCGGCGAAGTCATCTCGGGCGGCAACTTCCACGCCGAGCCGGTCGCCTTCGCGGCGGACATCATCGCGCTGGCCGTGAGCGAGGTCGGCGCCATCGCCGAGCGCCGCATCGCGCTGCTGCTCGACACCGGCCTGTCGGGCCTGCCGCCGTTCCTGGTGCGCGACGGTGGCCTCAACTCCGGTTTCATGATCGCGCAAGTCACGGCCGCAGCATTGGCCTCGGAGAACAAGTCGCTCGCGCACCCCGCAAGCGTCGACAGCCTGCCGACCTCGGCCAACCAGGAAGACCACGTGTCGATGGCCACCTTCGCGGGCCGCCGCCTGGGCGACATGGTCAACAACACGGCGGTGGTCGTCGGCATCGAAGCGATGGCCGCCGCGCAAGGCATCGAACTCAAGCGCAAGCTCAAGAGTTCGCCGCTGGTGGAGGCCGAATTCGCCGCCATCCGCCAGAAGGTCGCTTTCCTCGAAACCGACCGCTACCTCGCGCCCGACATCGAAGCCATGCGCCAGTGGGCGCTGAAGGCCGAGCTGCCGGCCGCGCTGCTCGACATCCTGCCCAGTCACTCGTAAAACATCCCCCGACAAGGAGAACCACGCCATGAACGCACCCGACAAGATCGACCTGAACAAATCCACCGGTACCGACCCGCGCCATGACCCGACCCGCGTGATCCGCGCCCCGCGCGGCACCGAGCTCAACTGCAAGAGCTGGCTCACCGAAGCCCCGTTCCGCATGCTGCAGAACAACCTCGACGCCGAGGTCGCCGAGCGCCCGCAAGACCTGGTGGTGTACGGCGGCATCGGCCGCGCCGCGCGCAACTGGGCCTGCTACGACCAGATCCTCGCGTCGCTGAAAGAGCTGAACGACGACGAGACGCTGCTCATTCAATCGGGCAAGCCGGTCGGCGTGTTCAAGACGCACGAGAACGCACCGCGCGTGCTGCTGGCCAACTCGAACCTCGTGCCGAAGTGGGCCAACTGGGAGCACTTCAACGAGCTCGACCGCCAGGGCCTCTTCATGTACGGCCAGATGACCGCGGGCAGCTGGATCTACATCGGCAGCCAGGGCATCGTGCAGGGCACCTTCGAAACCTTCGTCGAAGCCGGCCGCCAGCACTACAACAACAGCCTCGCGGGCAAGTGGATCCTCACGGCCGGCCTCGGCGGCATGGGCGGCGCGCAGCCGCTGGCGGCCACGCTGGCGGGCGCCGTCTCGCTCAACATCGAGTGCCAGCAGTCGAGCATCGACTTCCGCCTGCGCACACGCTACGTCGACAAGCAGGCGCGCGACGTCGACCACGCGCTCGAACTCATCCAGCAGCACTGCGATGCGAAGGAAGCGGTGTCGATCGCGCTGCTCGGCAATGCCGCCGACATCCTGCCCGAACTCGTGAAGCGCGCGAAGGCCGGCGGCTTGAAGCCCGACCTCGTGACTGACCAGACTTCGGCGCATGACCTGATCAACGGCTACCTGCCCTCGGGCTGGAGCGTGCCGCAATGGCAGGCAGCGATGAAGGACGTTTCGCAGCACGACGCGCTCAAGAAGGCGGCCGCGAAATCATGCGCCGTGCACGTGCAGGCCATGCTCGACTTCCAGGCCATGGGCATTCCCACGGTGGACTACGGCAACAACATCCGCCAGGTGGCCTTCGACGAGGGCGTGAAGAACGCCTTCGACTTCCCGGGCTTCGTGCCGGCCTACATCCGCCCGCTGTTCTGCGAAGGCAAGGGTCCGTTCCGCTGGGTCGCGCTTTCGGGCGACCCGGAAGACATCTACAAGACCGACGCCAAGATCAAGGAGCTGTTCCCCGAGAACAAGCACACGCATCGCTGGCTCGACATGGCGCGCGAGCGCATCGCCTTCCAGGGCCTGCCGGCGCGCATCTGCTGGCTGGGCTTGGGCGAGCGCCACATCGCGGGCCTGGCCTTCAACGAGATGGTGAAGAACGGCGAGCTGAAGGCGCCGATCGTCATCGGCCGCGACCACCTGGACACCGGCTCGGTCGCCAGCCCCAACCGCGAGACCGAAGCCATGAAGGACGGCACCGATGCCGTCTCCGACTGGCCGCTGCTCAACGCGCTGCTCAACACCGCGGGCGGCGCCACCTGGGTCAGCCTGCACCATGGCGGCGGCGTGGGCATGGGCTACTCGCAGCACTCGGGCGTGGTGATCGTGTGCGACGGCACCGACGCGGCCGCCAAGCGCATCGAGCGCGTGCTGTTCAACGACCCGGCCACCGGCGTGATGCGCCATGCCGACGCGGGCTACGACATCGCGGTCGCCACCGCGAAGAAGCAGGGGCTCAAGCTGCCGATGGTGAAGTGATGGCGGGCGTCGTTCTCCCCGACGCCCAGGAACTGCAGCGCCGCGTGCAGGCGCGCGTGGACGACGCACTCGTCGCGCAGTTTCAGCGCGACGGCGCGGTGTGCATCCGTCAGTTGCTCACGGCCGACGAGCTGGCGCTGCTGTGCGATGGCATCGAGGCCAACCTCGCGGCACCCAGTCCGCGCGCCAAGATCGCGAGCCGGCCCGACGACCCGGGCCGCTTCTTCGAGGACTTCTGCAACTGGCAGGACATCGACGCCTTCCGCCGCTTCATCTTCGAGGCGCCGCTCGCGCAACTGGCGCAGCGGCTCATGGGCTCGAACACCGTGCGGCTCTATCACGACCACCTGCTGGTCAAGGAGCCTGGTACCCGGCAGCGCACGCCGTGGCACCAGGACCAGCCCTACTACAACATCGAGGGCGAGCAGAACGTCAGCATGTGGATACCGGTCGATCCGGTGTCGCGTGGGGCCACGCTCGAGTTCGTGGCCGGCTCCCACAAGGGGCCGTGGCTGATGCCGCGCACCTTCATGGACAACCACGCCAAGTGGTTCCCCGAAGGCAGCCTGCAGGACCTGCCCGACATCGAGGGCGCGCGCGAGCGCTTTCCCATCGTGGGCTGGAACATCGAGCCCGGCGACTTCGTCTGCTTCCACATGCTCACGCTGCATGCGGCCGCTGGCGTCGAGGGGCCGAACCGGCGCCGCGTGTTCTCGGTGCGCTTTTTGGGCGACGACATCCGCCATGCGCCGCGCAGCTGGAAGACCTCGCCCGATTTCCCCGGCCTCGCCGAGCGGCTGCCGGCCGGCGCGCCGATGGACGATCCGCTCTTTCCGCTGCTGGTGGGTTGAGAAGGTAAGACGAAGGTAGAAAGAAAAAACGCGGCCATTCCCACTCCGTGGGAATCCACGCTTGGAAGTGAGAACGGCGAGCAAGATACTGCACGCCGCATCCACTTTCGACCTCCAGCGATTGCTTCCGATGACGCCCCCGATCGACGCCCCCGCCCACAACGACCGCGCCCTGTTCGTGCTGTCGGTGCTGGCGCAAAGCAAGGCGGCGATGACAGCGGCCGAGCTGGTGCAGGCCACCGGCCTGTCGCAGAGCACGCTGTACCGGCAGATCGCCACGCTGCGCCGCTGGGGCTTCGTGATGGAGTCCGATGGCCGCTACTCGCCGGGCCCGGTGAGCGTGCAGCTCGCCACCGGCTTCGACGGCAACTCCGACCTCGTGATGGCCGCGCGTGCCGACATGCGGGCGCTGGCCCAGCAGACGCACGAGAGCGTGGCGCTGGTCACGGCCGTGAACGAGCGCGTCGTGTGCCTGGAGATGATCGACAGCGAGCAGTCGCTGCGCTGCTCCTTCGACCGCGGCCGCAGCGTGCCCGCGCGTGACGGCGCCAGCGCCAAGTGCCTGCTGGCCCACATGCCGCTCGACCAGCGCGACGCCCTGCTCGACGGGCTCGGCGAAAGCCCCGAACGCCGCGCCGAACGCGCCGCCGAGCTCGACGCCATCCGCGAGGCCGGCCATGCCGTGACGCACGGCGAGGTCGATGCCGGCGTCTGGGGCGCGAGCGCGCCGGTGCTCGCCCCGGGACGGCACCTGCGCGGCGCGATCACGCTCATGGCGCCGCTCACGCGCGTCGAGGGCATGGAAGCTGCATTGCTCCACATGACCGTCGTCACGGCGGCGCGCATCTCGCGGGCGCTGCAGTAGCCGCGTCTCTCCTTTTCTTCCTCCTTCATCCTCACCACGAAAGCTCCTGCCATGAACACCCGCCGCTCTCTCGTCGCCGCCGCACTCTCCGGCCTTGCCATCCTCGGTTTCGCGGGTGCCGCGCATGCGCAGGGCGAGCCGCTGCGCGTGGCCACCGACGCCACTTTCCCGCCGATGGAGTTCGTGGAGAACGGCAAGCGCACCGGCTTCGACGTGGAGCTGGTCGAGGCCATCGGCCAGACACTGGGCCGCAAGATCGAGTGGATCGACATCGACTTCAAGGGCCTCGTGCCGGGCCTGATCTCGAAGCGCTTCGACATGGCCGTCTCGGCCATCTACATCACCGACGAGCGCAAGAAGGTCGTCGATTTCACCGCGCCGTACTACGCGGGCGGCCTCGTCGTGATGGTGAAGGACGGCAACACGGCGATCAAGGCGCCGGCCGACATCAACGGCAAGAAGGTCAGCGTGCAGGTGGGCACCAAGTCGGTGGCCTACACCAAGGAGAAATTCCCGCAGGTGCAGCTGATGGAAGTCGAGAAGAACCAGGAGATGTTCAACCTCGTCGACATCGGCCGCGCCGACGCCGCCGTGACCGGCAAGCCCGCCGCCTACCAGTACGTGCGCACGCGCGGCGGCCTCAAGGTGCTGCCCGAGCAGATCACCACCGAGGAATACGGCATGGCCATCCGCAAGGACACGCCCGAGCTCACCAAGGCCGTGAACGGCGCGATCGAAAAGCTCAAGGCCGACGGCACCTACGCAAAGATCGTGAGCAAGTGGTTCAGCGCGAGCGCCAAGTAAGCGAGCCATGGATTTCGATTTCTCGCCCGTCTGGCAGGGCTGGACCGACCTGCTGCGCGGCGCGCTCGTCACGGTGGAGATCACCGCGTGCGCGCTGGCGCTGGGCTGCGTGCTGGGCCTGCTGGTCGGCATCGGCCGGCTGAACCCGAAGCGGCGCTGGCTCTACGGCGCGTGCACCGCCTACGTGGCGGCCATCCGCGGCACGCCGCTGCTGGTGCAGCTGTTCATTTTGTTCTTCGGCCTGCCGCACTTCGGCATCCTGCTGCCGGCCTTCCTGTGCGGCGTGCTGGGGCTCGGTGTGTATTCGGGTGCGTACGTATCGGAGATCGTGCGCGGCGCGATCCAGTCGATCGACAAGGGCCAGACCATGGCGGCGCAGTCGCTGGGCATGACGCCCGGCACGGCGATGCGCGAGATCGTGCTGCCGCAGGCGGTCGTGCGCATGATCCCGCCGCTGGGCAACGAGTTCATCGCGCTCATCAAGAACTCGGCGCTGGTGTCGCTACTGACGATTCACGACGTGATGCACGAGGGGCAGAAGATCATCAGCGTGTCGTACCGCTCGCTGGAGGTGTACCTGGCCATCGCCGTCGTGTATTTCGTGCTCACGGGCACGATGACGCTGGTGCTGCGGCATTTCGAGCAGAAACTGCGGCAGGGCGGGTTGATGCGATGAGCGCGGGTTCCGTATTTGCATTTCTTCCTCCCCCTCTGGGGGAGGGCAGGGGTGGGGGCACGACGGCCTCGACCCAGTCATGGCGCTCGCTAGGCGCTGCCCCCATCCCGACCTTCCCCCAGCGGGGGAAGGAGCAAGAGGGGTGGGCATGAGCGGCGTACAGCATTTCTCCCGCAGCACACTCCCGGTCACCCCCTGGAAAAACGGCGGCGGCACCACGCAGGAGATCGCCAGCTGGCCGCAAGGCGCGGCGCTCGACGGCTTCGGCTGGCGCGTGAGCATCGCGACCATTGCCGCGGCCGGACCGTTCTCGGTGTTCGAGGGCATCGACCGCAGCATCATGCTGCTGGAGGGCGATGGCGTTCGCCTGTTCACGCACGACGGGCGCATCAGCCACTGGCTCGACGCACCGCATCGGCCCTTCGCCTTCAGCGGCGACGACGCGATCGACTGCACGCTGCTCGGCGGCGCATCGAACGACTTCAACGTGATGACGCGGCGCGGGCAGTGGCGTGCCGATGTGCAGGTGCTGGACCGCGCGTCGGCCGTCGATGCGGCGCCGCACGGCGTGCTGCTCGCCTTGCGCGGCGCCTGGCGCCTGAACGAAGAGGCCTGCCGCGAGGGCGAGGGCCTGTGCTGGACCGACGCGGCCCATGCATGGCGCGCGACACCCGAGAGCGACGGCGCGCGGCTGGTGGCGGTTCGAATCCTGCCGGCGTAACCCGCAGAAAGAAAGATGACGATGATGAAACCTGTCAGCGAATATCCCTCGGCCGACGGCCTCTGGACCGGCCTGCGCCTTGCGCCCGATGCCGCACCCGGCGTGGCGCTGGAAGACGGCGTCGAGGCCGCCATCGTGGTCATTCAGGGCGCGATCCGCTGGGCCGGCGCACGCGACGCGCTGCCGGCCGAATTTGCGACACTGCCCACCCACGACGGCGGCGGAGCGCTCGTCACGCCCGGCCTCGTCGATTGCCACACGCACCTCGTCTACGGCGGCCAGCGCGCCAACGAATTCGCGATGCGGCTCGCAGGCGCCACGTACGAAGAAGTGGCCAAGGCCGGCGGTGGCATCGTGTCGTCGGTGCGCGCCACGCGCGAGGCCGATGAGGACACGCTCTTCGCACAGGCCGCGCCGCGGCTCGAACAGCTGCTGGCCGATGGCGTCTGCGCCATCGAGATCAAGTCGGGCTACGGGCTGTCGCTGGAACACGAGCGCAAGCAGCTGCGCGTGGCACGGCGGCTGGGCGAAGCCTATGGCGTGACGGTGCGCACCACCTTCCTCGGCGCGCATGCGTTGCCGCCCGAATACGCGAACCGCAGCGGCGACTACATCGACCTCGTCTGCCGCGAGATGCTGCCGGCGCTCGCGGCCGAGGGGCTGGTCGATGCGGTCGACGTGTTCTGCGAGCGCATCGCCTTTTCGCTCGCGGAAACCGAGCAGGTCTTCCAGGCCGCGCAGGCGTTGGGCCTGCCGGTGAAGCTGCATGCCGAGCAGCTGTCGGACATGGGCGGCGCGGCATTGGCCGCGCGCTACGGTGCGCTGTCGTGCGACCACATCGAACACCTGTCGGCCGACGGCATCGAGGCGATGCGCCGGTCGGGCACCGTGGCCGTGCTGCTGCCCGGCGCCTACTACACCCTGCGCGACACGCACCTGCCGCCGATCGACGCGCTGCGCGCCGCCGGCGTGCCGATGGCCGTGTCCACCGACCACAACCCCGGCACCTCGCCGGCATTGAGCCTGCTGCTGATGGCGAACATGGCCTGCACGCTGTTTCGGCTGACGGTGCCCGAGGCACTGGCCGGCATCACGCGGCATGCGGCGCGTGCGCTGGGCCTGCAGGCCACGCACGGCGCGATCGCCGAAGGCATGCCCGCCAACTTCGTGTTGTGGAACGTGCGCGAGGCGGCCGAGCTGGCGTACTGGTTCGGCCAGCAACCCGTGCGCACCGTGGTGCGCCAAGGCCGCATCGCGGCAGGAGTCCAGGCATGACACAAACGCTTTTCGCAGCCGACGCGCTGCTGCCCGAAGGCTGGGCGAAGAACGTCCTGCTGGCATGGAACGACGCCGGCCGGCTCACGCAGGTGCAGGCCGGCGCGCAACGCCCCGCCGACGCGCAAACTGTCAAAGGCCCGCTGATCCCCGGCATGCCCAACCTGCATTCGCACGCCTTCCAGCGCGCCTTCGCGGGCCTGACCGAGCACCGCGCCGAGCAGCACGACAGCTTCTGGAGCTGGCGCACGCTGATGTACCGCTTTGCCGCACGCCTCGGCCCGCAGCACATGGAAGCCATCGCGACCTGGCTCTATGCCGAGATGCTCGAAGCCGGCTACACGAGCGTGTGCGAGTTCCAGTACGTGCACCACGACGCCGACGGCCGCCCCTATGCCGACGACGCGACCCTGAGCCTTGCGCTGCTGCGTGCTGCGCGCAAGGCCGGCATCGGCTTCACGCTGCTGCCGGTGCTCTACCAGACCGGCGGCTTCGGCGACGTGCCGCCCACGGAAGGGCAGCGCCGCTTCATCAGGTCGACCGACTCGATGCTGCGCCTGCTCGACGCATTGAAGCCAGCGTGCGACGAACAGGGGGCTCGGCTCGGCATGGCGCCGCACTCGCTGCGCGCCGTGCCGCCCGAGGCGCTGCGCGATGCGATCGCGGGGCTCGAAGCCATCGACCGCACCGCCCCCATCCACATCCACATCGCCGAGCAGACGAAGGAAGTGGACGACTGCGTGGAGTGGAGCGGGTTGCGCCCGGTCGAGTGGCTGCTCGACCATGCACCGGTCGATGCGCGCTGGTGCCTTGTCCATGCAACGCACATGAACGCCGCCGAGTACGAGTACGCCGCCAAGAGCGGCGCGGTCGCGGGCCTCTGCCCGACGACCGAGGCCAATCTGGGCGACGGCATCTTCGACTTTCCCCAGTGGCGCAGCCATGGCGGCGCGTGGGGCGTGGGCTCCGACAGCCACGCCAGCGTCAACGCGGCCGAAGAACTGCTGATGCTCGAATACGGCCAGCGCCTGTCGCGGCGGCAGCGCAACGTCGGCGCGAGCGCGGTGCAGCCGCATGTCGCGACCGCGTTCACGCTCGAGGCGGTGCAGGGCGGGGCGCAAGCCTCGGGCCGTGCCGTCGGCGGGCTGGCCGTGGGGCAGCAGGCCGACTTCGTCGTGCTCGATGCCGCGCACCTCGCGCTGCAGGGCCTGTCGGCGCCCGACATGCTCTCGGCCCACGTTTTCGCGAGCCACCGCACCTCCGCCATCGACAGCGTCTGGGCCGCGGGCCGCGCGCGTGTGGCGGCCGGACGCCACACGCTGCATGACGACGCCGCGGCCGCCTTCGTGGCCGCGCGCACCCAACTTCTCAAGGACTGAATTCCCATGGCCTTCACGACCACCGAACCCGCCTTCCGCTTCCGCCAGGGCACACGCCCGCTGCTGATCTCGATGCCGCACGTCGGCACCCACGTGCCGCCCGCGCTCGCCGCCCGCTTCACCGACGAAGCGCGCCACGTGCCCGACACCGACTGGCACCTCGAACGGCTCTACGACTTCGCCGATGAACTGGGCGCCTCGGTGCTCGCGGCCACGCACTCGCGCTACGTGGTCGACCTGAACCGTCCGCCGGACGGCGCGAGCCTGTACCCGGGCCAGAGCGTCACCGGCCTGTGCCCCGTCGACACCTTCGACGACACGCCGGTCTACGCCAACCCTGCCGACGTGCCGGACGACGACGAAGTCGCCGCGCGCCGCGATGCGATCTGGGTGCCGTACCACCGGCAGCTGCGGGCCGAGCTCGACCGCCTGAAGGCCGCGCACGGCACCATCGCGCTGTGGGACGCGCACTCGATCCGCTCGGTGCTGCCGCGCTTCTTCGAGGGCAAGCTGCCCGACCTGAACCTCGGCACCGCCAACGGCGCGAGCTGTGACCCGGCGCTGGCCGAAACGCTGCTCGGCATCGCGAAATCGGCCACGGGCTACACCGGCGTGCTCAACGGCCGCTTCACGGGCGGCCACATCACGCGCCAGTACGGGAATCCGGCCGGCGGCGTGCACGCGGTGCAGCTGGAGATGACGCAGTCGAGCTACATGCAGGAGCAGTTGCCGTTCGACTACCTGCCCGAGGTGGCGGCGGGCGTGCAACCGCATGTGCGCAGGATGCTGGAGGCGGTGCTCGGTTTCGTCGAAGGCCGCCGCGGGTGAACGCACCGGACTTTCTCGCTGCGCCCGGCCAGGCACTCGATTTCCTTCACCCGCTCCATCCCGGCAAGGTATTCGACCTGTGAACACAATCACCATCCACGCCCTCGCACGCCCCGAAGTGCCGCCGCTGCCGCCCTACAACGCGGGCCTGTCCTCGGACGCCGTGCGCGCGCGCTACGGCGCCACCGAGATCGCGCGGCTCGCGAGCAACGAGAACCCGTACGGCGCCAGCCCCGCTGTGGCGCGCGCCCTGGTCGATCTGGCCGCGCGTGCTGGCACCTACCCCGACGCCAACTGCACCGCGCTGCGCGCCGCGATCGCCGGGCGCACGGGTGCGCAGCCCGCGCAGGTGGTGATCGGCAACGGCTCCGAGGACATCCTCCAGATGCTGTGCCAGGCGCTGCTCTCGCCAGGCGACCGCGTGCTCACGCAGCGCCCCGCCTTCGGGCTGCACGAGATCTACCCGCGCATGATGGGCGCACAGGTCGAGCTGCTGGCGCTCACGCCGGCGCTCGGCTTCGACCTCGATGCCTGGTGCGCGGCGCTGGCGCGCGGACCCAAGATGGTGATGCTGGCCAATCCCTCGAACCCGGTCGGCTGCATGTTCGATGCCGGCGACTTCGCGCGCCTGCTCGCGGCGGTGCCGGCGGGCACGCTGCTGGTGGTGGACGAGGCGTACCACGAGTACGCGCGGCTGGCGCCCGGCTATCCCGACGTGCTTTCGATGCTGCGCGCGTGGGAGGGGGCCGACGCAGCCGCAGGCCGTCCGTGGATAGTGCTGCGCACCTTCTCGAAGGCATGGGCGCTCGCGGGCCTGCGGGTGGGCTACGGCATCGCTTCCGACGAGGCGCTGGTGCAGCTGCTCGACCGGGTGCGCACGCCCTTCAACGTCAACCTCGCGGCACAGGCCGCGGCGCTGGCGGCCTGGGGCGACGAGCCTCACATGGCGCGGGCGGTGGAGCGCACCGTGCGGCAGCGCGAGGTGCTGGCGGCGCAGCTTCGCACGCTCGCGCAGTCGGTTCTTCCGGGCCTGCGCATCGCGCCCTCGGCGGCCAACTTCCTGTTCGTCGACCTCGCACGGCCGAACGGGCCGGTCAACGAGGCGCTGCTGGCGCGCGGGATCATCGTCAAGCCCTGGAAGGAGCCGGGCTTCGAGACCTTCATCCGGGTGTCGGTGGGCACCGACGAGGAGAACGCGCGCTTCGTGCAGGCGCTGACTGAGATTGCGGGCGGGTCGGACTAGAGCCCCTGCGGCCGGGCCCGCCAAGACCCGCCCGGGAGCCGGGCCAGGCCGGGGTTTTTACAATCGCGGGAATGACGAAGCCCCTCACCTACACCCGCGGCCAGGCACTGCCCGGCATCCTCGCGCAACGCATCGCGATCCTCGACGGCGCGATGGGCACGATGATCCAGCGCTTCAAGCTCACCGAGGCGCAGTACCGCGGGGAGCGCTTCAAGGACTTCGAGCGCGACGTGAAGGGCAACAACGAGCTGCTCTCGCTCACGCGGCCCGACGTGATCCGCGACATCCACGAGGGCTACCTCGCGGCCGGCGCCGACCTGATCGAGACCAACACCTTCGGTGCGACCACCATCGCGCAGGAGGACTACAAGATGGCTCACCTCGCGCGCGAGATGAACCTCGAATCCGCCAGGCTGGCGCGCGCGGCCTGCGACAAGTTCAGCACGCCGGACAAGCCGCGCTTCGTGGCCGGCGCCCTCGGCCCGACCCCCAAGACGGCGAGCATCAGCCCCGACGTGAACGACCCGGGCGCGCGCAACGTCGATTTCGAAGCACTGCGCGCGGCCTACTACGAGCAGACCGAAGCGCTGGTCGAGGGCGGCGCCGACGTGATCCTGGTCGAGACCATCTTCGACACGCTCAACGCCAAGGCCGCGCTGTTCGCGGTCGACGAGTATTTCGACAACAGCGGCCAGCGCCTGCCGCTGATCATCAGCGGCACGGTGACCGATGCCTCCGGCCGCATCCTCAGCGGGCAGACCGTCACCGCCTTCTGGCACAGCGTGCGCCACGCGCAGCCGCTGGCCATCGGCCTGAACTGCGCGCTGGGCGCGGCGCTGATGCGGCCCTACATCCAGGAACTGTCGAAGGTGGCGGGCGACACCTTCATCAGCTGCTATCCGAACGCGGGCCTGCCCAATCCGATGAGCGAAACCGGCTTCGACGAGACGCCCGACGTCACCTCGCGCCTGCTGCACGAGTTCGCGGCCGAAGGGCTGGTGAACATCGTGGGCGGCTGCTGCGGCACCACGCCGGACCACATCGCGGCCATCGGCAAGGCGGTTGCGCCGGTCGCGGGCCGCGCACTGGGCAGCCACAACGCGGGTTTCTACCGCGAGGCTGCCTGATCGCGCCTCCGGCCGATTGACAGGCGCTCCTGCCCCGGCCTAGGCTGGCTGGCACAAGAACAGGAGCCCGCCATGAACACACTCGCCCCACGACGCTGGATCGGCATCGGCGCGCTTGCCCTGATCCTGCCGCTTGCGGCCGCGGCGCAGCAGGCCTTCACCCGCGGCACGGTCAACCTGCGCGCCGGCCCCTCGGGCGACTATCCGCTGGTGGCGCGGCTCGGGCCCGGCCAGCCGCTCGACGTGATCGGCTGCACCAGCGGCTATGGCTGGTGCGACGTGGTGCTGCCCGACGGCGGGCGCGGCTGGGTGTGGTCGCGCAGCCTCGACTACGCCTACCAGGAGCGGCGCGTGCCGCTGGCGACCTACGGCGCGGTGATCGGCGTGCCGATCATCAGCTTCGCGATCGGCAGCTACTGGGCCAGCTACTACCGCGACCGGCCGTGGTACGGCGAGCGGCGCTGGTGGGGCGGCCGCCCACCGCCGCCCGTGGCGGGCTGGCGTCCGCCGCCGCCAGCCAGGCCGGCGTGGCAGCCGCGTCCCTGGCAGCCTGGCCCCGGGTTCCGGCCATCGGGCCCTGGATTCCGTCCGCCGCCGGACCCCGGCATCAGGCCGCCGCGGCCGCAGCCGAGCTTCCGTCCGGGGCCGGCGCCTGGCATGCCGCATTCGCATCCCGGTGGTGGCGGCGGACGACCGCACGGGGGTGGCGG
>NZ_JBGLYN010000101.1:0-18772 GCF_047304045.1 Variovorax sp. Varisp85 | reverse complement strand
GCAGAGCGCCCGATGGATACGCCGCGTGCCCCCACCCCGACCCTCCCCCGGGAGGGGAGGGAGAAAGACGGGAGCGCGCAGCCATGAGCGCCCAACGCAGTGCCCTCGACAGCGGCCGCTGGCACTTCAACCACGGCCCGATCGACATCGTGGCCGAGGCGCACGGCGACCCCTACGCCGTGGCGGCCGCGCACGACGCTGCGTGGGCGCGCTTCGTCCATGTGCTCGACGAGCTCGTGCGCGAGCTGCCGCTGCTGCGCCTGCCCGTGAGCGACGACATGCGTCCGCGAGGCGTGGTCGCCAGGCGCATGTGGGACGCCTGCGCCGCGTTCTCGCCGATGTTCATCACGCCCATGGCGGCAGTCGCGGGCTCGGTCGCGCAGGAGCTGATCGCGTTCTACGACCGTCCCGGCATCGAGCGCGCGTGGATCAACAACGGCGGCGACATCGCACTGCACCTCGCGCCCGGCCAGTCGGCGCGCGTGGGTGTGTTCGCCGACCTCGCGCGCTTCGACTGGCGCGACCACGGCGGCGCCCTCACCACAGACGGCCAGTTCGAACTGCACGCGGACCAGCCCGTGCGCGGCGTCGCCACCAGCGGCTGGCGCGGGCGCAGCTTTTCGCTGGGCATCGCCGACAGCGTGACGGTCCTGGCCGCCACCGCAGCGCAGGCCGACGCCGCCGCGACAGTGATCGCCAACGCCGTCGATGTCGACGACGACGCCATCGCGCGCCGCCCCGCGAACGAATGCAAGGACGACAGCGACCTCGGCGACATGCTCGTCACCGTCGACGTGCCGACGCTCGCACCGTCGCAGGTCAAAAGCGCACTCGATACGGGCGCGATCTGCGCCAAGGTCCTGCAAAAAGGGGGGCTCGCCTGGGCCGTTCTACTCGTTTGCCAGGGGCAGTTTCGACTTGTCGAGCCCTTATGCTCGAAGTCGCTGCAGACAGTGCTGCCGAAAGCAGTTGGTTCAGTATTTGCTTAACGAAAAGCAAGGTCCTTTTTCATGATCGATATACGCCGCGTCTTCACCCATGTCGAGCACATCCACCACGAGTTCGGACCGCGTGCCGACACCCCGTTGGTGCGCGGTGCCATCGGCGCGGTGCTGACCAATCCTTTCGCCGGCCGCTACGAGCCCGACATCCTTCCGATGATGGCGCTGCTCGACCCCGTGGGCGTCGACATGGCGCACAGGCTGCACGCCGCCATGGACGTGCCGCTTGAGCAGATCGCCACCTACGGCAAGGGCGCCATCGTCGGCGCCGATGGCGAGCTGGAGCACGGCGCACTGTGGCATGTGCCCGGCGGCTACGCGATGCGCGAACTGCTCGGCTGGAAGGGCAGCCGCGCGGCCTACACCGCGGGCAAGGCCGAAGAGAAAACCGGCCAGCCAGGCAATGCGCTGTCCATCGTGCCCTCGACCAAGAAGGTCGGGCCGCCCGGTGCCGCACTCGACGTGCCGCTGACCAACATCAACGCGAGCTACGTGCGCGGCCAGTTCGACGCCATCGAAGTGCGCGTGCCCGGCGCGCCTGCGGCCGACGAGATCGTCTTCATCCTCGCCATGAGCACCGGCTACCGCGTGCACGCCCGCGTCGGCGGCCTGCTTGCCAAAGACATCAGCAAATGGGACGGCCTGCGCTGAAGAAGGACTATGACCATGACCAAAACCTCGCAAACCAACCTGAGCCTCTTCGATTCAAGGACACCGCGGAACCGGCTTTGCCGGGCCGCAGGTGTTGCCCCCTGCAAGGGGGTTGGCGCAGCGACACGCAGTGCGCGCAGCCTGGGGGTGTGCCAATGACTACCGCCAACATCCGCAAGCTCGTCGTTCAGGTCGACGAAACCCGCAAGGAGATGGGCCAGGACGTCACGCCGCCCACGCGCCGCGCCGTCGCCATCGCCGTCATCGAGAACCCCTACGCGGGGCGCTACAGCGAGAACCTCGACGAACTCATCGCCATCGGCGAAGAACTCGGCGCGCTGCTGGGCCAGAAGGCCGTGAAGGCGCTCGGCATCGAGCCCGGCCAGGCGCAGAGCTACGGCAAGGCCGCCATCGTCGGCGAGCGCGGCGAGCTCGAACACGCTGCTGCCATCCTGCATCCCAAGCTCGGCGCGCCGCTGCGCGCGGCGGTCGAGAAGGGCGCGGCGCTCGTGCCTTCGGCCAAGAAGCTGGGCACGCTGGGCACTGCCATCGACGTGCCGCTCGGCCATAAGGACGCGGCCTTCGTTCGCAGCCACTTCGACGCCATCGAAGCCCGCGTGAGCGATGCGCCGCGTGCCAACGAGATCGTGGTGGCGGTCGCAGTCACCGGCAGCGGCCGTCCGCTGCCGCGCATTGGCGGCCTGCAGGTCAGCGAAATCAAGGGCGAAGACGGTCTGCGCTAACGCCGTCCCGCCCGCCCCGCATCCACTCACGCCGTTTTCTTCTCTTTCGATCCCAAGGAGTTTTCCTCATGAACCCATTGCGTCACGTCTTCAGCGCCGCGGCCCTCGCCGCGCTGACCACTGCTCTCGTTCCCGCGCATGCGCAGGGCGTGATCAAGATCGGCGAGGTCAACAGCTACAAGGCCCAGCCCGCCTTCCTCGAGCCCTACAAGAAGGGGATGGAACTGGCCGTCGAAGAAATCAACGCCAAGGGCGGCGTCAACGGCCGCAAGGTCGAACTCATCACGCGCGACGACAACGCCAACCCCGGCGACGCCGTGCGCGTGGCCGAGGAGCTGGTGGCGCGCGAGAAGATTGACGTGCTCACCGGCACCTTCCTGTCGAACACCGGCCTGGCCGTGGCCGACTTCGCCAAGCAGAAGAAGATCTTCTTCCTGGCCGGCGAACCGCTGACCGACAAGATGACCTGGCAGGGCGGCAACGAATACACCTACCGCCTGCGCCCCGGCACCTACATGCAGGCCGCGATGCTCGTGCCCGAGGCCGTCAAGCTCAAGAAGAAGCGCTGGGCGGTCGTGTACCCCAACTACGAATACGGCCAGTCGGCCGTGGCCGCGTTCAAGACGCTGCTGAAGGCCGCGCAGCCCGACGTCGAGTTCGTCGCCGAGCAGGCGCCGCCGCTCGGCAAGGTCGATGCGGGCGCGGTCGCGCAGGCGCTGGCCGATGCCAAGCCCGACGCGATCTTCAACGTGCTGTTCGGCGCCGACCTGTCGAAGTTCGTGCGCGAAGGCAACACGCGCGGCCTGTTCAAGGACCGCGCGGTCGTCAGCGTGCTGACCGGCGAGCCCGAATACCTCGACCCCCTCAAGGACGAAACGCCCAACGGCTGGATCGTGACCGGCTACCCCTGGTACGGCATCCAGACGCCCGAGCACAAGGCCTTCTTCCTCGCCTACCACGGCAAGTACAAGGACTATCCGCGCCTGGGTTCGGTGGTCGGCTACAGCATGATCAAGTCGGTCGCGGCCGGCATCGAGAAGGCCAAGAGCACCGAGACGCCGAAGCTCGTCGCCGCGTTCAAGGGCCTGCAGGTCGACACGCCGTTCGGCAAGATCAGCTACCGCGCCGAGGACCACCAGTCCACCATGGGCGCCTTCGTCGGCAAGACGAAGAACGAGAACGGCAAGGGCGTGATGGTCGACTACACGTATTTCGACGGCGCCAAGTTCCAGCCGAGCGCCGCCGACGTCAAGAAGTCCCGCGCCGCCGACTGACCTTTTCTTCCCGGAACGCTTGCACCCATGAGCCTCTCGTCCCTGCTGCTTCAGTTCCTCACCGGGCTGTCGTCGGCTTCGTCGCTGTTCCTTGTGGGGGCCGGCCTTTCGCTGATCTTCGGTGTCACGCGCATCGTCAACTTTGCGCACGGCTCCTTCTTCATGGTCGGCATCTACCTCGCCTACACGCTGGTCGAGAAGCTCGGCGGCGGCATGGCCTTCTGGCCGGCCGTGGTGCTGTCCGCCGTCGCGGTCGGCATCCTCGGTGCGCTGATCGAGATGGTGCTGCTGCGCCGCATCTACAAGTCGCCCGAGCTGTTCCAGCTGCTGGCGACCTTCGCACTCGTGCTGGTCATCAAGGACGCGGTGCTCTATGTCTGGGGCCCCGACGAACTGCTCGGTCCGCGCGCACCGGGCCTGTCGGGCTCGGTCGAGATCCTGGGCCGGCAGTTCCCCACGTATGACCTGTTCCTGATCGTCGTCGGCCCGGTCGTGCTCGGGCTCATGTGGCTGCTGCTCACGCGCACCCGCTGGGGCACGCTGGTGCGCGCCGCCACGCAGGACCGCGAGATGGTCAGCGCGCTGGGCGTGAACCAGGCCTGGCTATTCACCGCGGTGTTCGGGCTCGGCGCGATGCTCGCGGGCCTGGGCGGCGCGCTGCAGCTGCCGCGCGAGCCGGCCACGCTCGCGCTGGACCTCAACACCATCGGCGCGGCCTTCGTGGTCGTGGTGGTGGGCGGCATGGGCTCCATTCCGGGCGCCTATGCGGCGGCGCTGCTGATCTCGGAGATCAAGGCGGTCTGCATCTGGATCGGCGTGGTGGAAATCTTCGGCTACAGCGTGTCGTTCTCCAAGCTCACGCTGGTGGTCGACTTCGTCGTGATGGCCGTGGTGCTGGTGTGGCGCCCGTGGGGCCTGTTCGGCCGGCCGCAGGCGCCGAGCCGCTACGTGGGCATGGCCGAGGAGCCGCTGCGCCGCGCGAGCAAGGGCTACCTGTGGCTGGTCGCCGCGCTGGGCGTGGTGTTGATGGCGATGCCGCTGCTCACGGCCGACTCTCCCTACACCACGGTGCTGCTGATCGACCTGCTGATCGCCGCGCTGTTCGCCGCGAGCCTGCACTTCATCATGGGCCCGGCCGGCATGCACTCGTTCGGGCATGCCGCCTACTTCGGGCTCGGGGCCTACGGTGCCGCACTGCTGGTGCGCGCGAGCGGCCTGCCGATGGAAGCGGCGCTGGTCGTGGCGCCGCTGGTCGCGGCCATCGGCGCTTTCGTCTACGGCTGGTTCGCGGTGCGGCTGTCGGGTGTGTACCTCGCGATGCTCACGCTGGCCTTCGCGCAGATCACCTGGGCCATCGTCTACCAGTGGGACTCGTTCACCGGCGGCAGCAACGGCCTCACGGGCGTGTGGCCCTCGGAGTGGCTGTCGGACAAGCGCACCTACTACTGGCTCACGCTGGTGCTCGCGGCCGCAGGCATCCTGATGCTGCGCCGCGTGCTGTTCTCGCCCTTCGGCTACGCGCTG
This sequence comes from Variovorax sp. Varisp85, assembly GCF_047304045.1. Taxonomy (NCBI): domain Bacteria; kingdom Pseudomonadati; phylum Pseudomonadota; class Betaproteobacteria; order Burkholderiales; family Comamonadaceae; genus Variovorax; species Variovorax sp. Varisp85. The sequence goes on along the minus strand of NZ_JBGLYN010000101.1, from coordinate 13,579 downwards.
CGCGCGGGCCGCGACTCGCTGCTGCGCGCCGATGCCATCGGCATTGACGTCAAGCGCATGCAGTGGACGGCCTTCGTCATCGCCGGTGCAGCGGCTGGCCTCGCGGGTTCGCTGTATGCCTTCTCCAAGGGCAGCATCTCGCCCGAAAGCCTCAGCGTCGACAAGTCGGTCGACGGGCTGGTGATGGTGCTGCTGGGCGGCATCCAGACGCTGGCGGGGCCGGTGGTGGGCGCCGTCACCTTCAGCTGGCTGCACGACACCGTGGCGCGCAACACCGACTACTGGCGCGCGACGCTGGGCGCCATCATCCTGCTCCTCGTGCTGCTGTTCCCGCAGGGCATCGCGGGTTTCGCAAAGCAGCTGACCGACCGCGTGCTGCGCCGGGCCAAGCCCGATTCACCGACAGCGGCCGAGGTGAAGGAGGCCAAGGCATGACCACCTCCAGTGCACCCCTTCTCAAGGTCGAGAACCTCGGCAAGTCCTTCGGCGGCGTGAAGGCCGTCGATGGCATCAGCTTCGAGCTGCACGCCGGCGAACTGCTCGCGCTGATCGGCCCGAACGGCGCTGGCAAGTCCACCACCTTCAACATGGTGAACGGTCAGCTGAAGGCCGACCAGGGTTCGATCCTGTTCGACGGCCACGAGCTCGTGGGCCGCAAGCCGCGCGACATCTGGCGCCGCGGCGTGGGCCGCACCTTCCAGATTGCCGAGACTTTTGCCTCGCTCACCGTGGTCGAGAACGTGCAGATGGCGCTGCTGTCGCACGACGGCAAGCTGTTCTCGATGTGGCGCCGCGCGGCCGACCACAAGCGCGACGAAGCACTGGCGCTGCTCGACCAGGTCGGCATGAAATCGCAGGCCGACCGGCCCTGCAGCGTGCTGGCCTATGGCGACGTGAAGCGCGTCGAACTCGCCATCGCGATGGCCAACTCTCCCAAGCTGCTGCTGATGGACGAGCCCACCGCCGGCATGGCGCCCAAGGAGCGCAACTCGCTCATGGCGCTGACCAAGGACCTCGTCATCCAGCGCGGCATGGCCGTGCTGTTCACCGAGCACAGCATGGACGTGGTGTTCGCCTATGCCGACCGCATGATCGTGCTCGCGCGCGGGCGCCTCATCGCGCAGGGCAAACCGCTCGAAATCCGAGACCACCCGAAGGTGCAGGAGGTGTACTTCGGCAGCGGCAAGACATTCGAGAAGATTGCAGAGAAAGCCGCAGCCCTTGGAGTCGCAGCATGAGCACACACGAACCTCTTCTGCAGGCCAAGGCCCTGTGCGCCTGGTACGGCGCCGCGCAGATCCTCTATGACGTCGACCTCGACGTGCGCCGCGGCGAAGTGGTTGCGCTCATGGGCCGCAACGGCGCGGGCAAGTCGACCACGCTCAAGGCGCTGATCGGCATGCTCGCCAAGCGCCGAGGCGCCGTGCGTTTCCTGGGCCACGACATCTCGAAGAGCGAGCCGCACCACGCCGCGCGACTGGGCCTGGGCTTCGTGCCCGAAGACCGCCGCGTATTCACCGACCTCACGGTGATGGAGAACCTCGAGGTCGGCAAGCAGCCCGCGCGCCGCTGGGCCGACGGCACCGACGCGCCGCTGTGGACGCCCGAGCGGCTGTTCAAGCTGTTTCCCAACCTCGGCGAGATGCCCAGCCGACCGGGTGGGCGCATGAGCGGCGGCGAGCAGCAGATGCTCACGGTCGCGCGCACGCTCATGGGCAACCCCTACCTGGTGCTGCTCGACGAGCCGTCCGAAGGCGTGGCCCCGGTGATCGTCGAGCAGATGGCCAACATGATTCTCGAATTGAAGGCGCAGGGCGTGAGCATCCTGCTGTCGGAGCAGAACATGCACTTCGCCGAGCTGGTGTCCGACCGCGCCTATGTGCTCGAGAAGGGGCAGATCCGCTATCACGCGACGATGGCCGAGCTCGCGGCCAACGACGAAGTGCGCCGTGCTTATCTGAGCGTCTGAGTCTTTCGTTCTTCATCAACCCACCGGAGTCCACGCCATGCATCGCAGAACCCTCGTGAAATCCGCCGCCGCCCTCGGGATGGCCGGCGGCCTCGGCAGTTTCGGCTTCAACGCTTTCGCGGCCGGCAAGATCAAGCCGGGCGCCAAGGCTGCGTTGATCGTGGTCGACGTGCAGAACTGCTTTCTCGACGGCGGCACGCTCGCGGTCAAGGGCGGCAACGAGGTGATTCCGGTCATCAACGCACTCGCACCGGCGTTCGAGAACATCGTCGTGACGCAGGACTGGCACACGGCGGGCCATGCCTCGTTCGCAAGCACCTACAGCGGCAAGAAGCCCTTCGAGACCACCAAGCTCAGCTACGGCACGCAGGTGCTGTGGCCCGACCATTGCGTGCAGGGAACGGACGACGCAGCGCTCGGCAAGGACCTGAAGGTGCCGACCGCGCAACTCGTCATCCGCAAGGGCTTCCACAAGGACATGGACAGCTACTCGGCCTTCGAGGAGGCCGACCATAAGACGGCCACCGGCCTGGCCGGCTACCTGAAGGCGCGCGGCATCAAGACCGTGTTCGTCACCGGGCTGGCCACCGACTTCTGCGTGGCATGGACCGCGATGGACGCGCGCAAGGCCGGCTTCGAGGCCTATGTAATCGAGGACGCCACGCGCGGCATCGACCTCAACGGCTCGCTCGCCGCGGCCTGGAAACAGATGGCGGCCAAGGGCGTCAAGCGCATCCAGTCCGCCGATGTACAGGCCACCTGAACGAACGAATCGTTCCCCGACGACGACAACCTGAGAAAAAGACGCATGAAGCTTTCGATATCAAGGCGCGCCATGGTGGCGGGCGGCGCAATGCTGGCGCTCGGCCCCGGATTTCTTCGATCGGCACGCGCTGAAAACGGCGTGTCCGACACCACCATCCGCATCGGCCAGTCGGCCGTGCTCAGCGGGCCGGCGAAAGACTTCGGCATCGACTACCGCGCGGGCATCAAGCTGTACTTCGACCGCGTCAACAAGTCGGGTGGCGTCAATGGCCGCAAGATCGAACTCGTCACTTACGACGATGCCTACGACCCGGCGAAGACGGCCGCCAACACCGCGAAGCTGATCGATGAGGACAAGGTCTTCGCGCTCACCGGCTACGTGGCCACCGGCAACCTCGCGGCCGCGATGCCGCTCGCTGAGAAGGCCGGCGTGCCGATGTTCGCGCCGCTGGTGGGCACCAGCTCGTTCCGCGCCAAGGTCAACCGCTACCTGTTCCACGTGCGCGCGGGCTACGACCTGGAGCTGCGCAAGATCATCAGCCACCTCTCGACCATCGGCATTTCGTCGATCGCCGTGGTGTACCAGGACAGCCCCTTCGGCAAGTCGAACCTCGCCACCTGCGAGGAACTGGCGGCCGACTACAAGGTGCAGGTCGTGAAAACGCTGCCGCTCGCGATCACGGCGGAAGACGCGAAGCAGGTCGCCACCAGCCTCGCCGAAGCCAAGCCCGGCGCGGTCGTGATGATCATGGCCGGCCGCATGGTCGAGGTGTTCATGCGCGACTACCGCGCGAACGGCGTGGGCTCGCCGCTGTACACGCTGTCGGTCGGCATCACCGACGCGGCCGGCTCGGCCAAGCGGCTCGACGGCAAGCTCGCGGGGCTGGTCACGGCCAGCATCGTGCCGCCGCCGACGGCGCAGCGCGTGCCCATCGTGGCCGACTACCAGCGCGACCGCGCCGAGTTCGGCGAGAAGATCGACAGCTACACCGCGCTGGAGGGCTACATCGTCGCGCGCGTGATGGCCGAGGGCCTGCGCCGGGCGGGCAAGACGCTCACGCGCGACAGCTTCATCGCCGGGCTGGAGAGCATCGGCAGCACGCGCTTCGGCGACTTTCCCATCGAGTACAGCGCGAAGAACCACAACGGCTCGACCTTCGTGGACCTGGAGATGTACACCCGTGACGGACAGTTGCGGCGCTGAGCCGCTGCACCTGCTGGTCAACGGCCGGGCGCAATCGATCGAGGGCGTGCCGCGCGAGGCGACGCTGCTGCACCTGCTGCGCAACGACCTGGGGCTGAACGGCCCCAAGTACGGCTGCGGACTGGGGCAGTGCGGCGCGTGCACGGTGCACGTCGACGGCGTGGCGGCGCGCTCGTGCGTGATTCCCGCGCACGGCGTGGCGGGGCGTGCGATCACCACGCTCGAAGGGCTGGGCGCGCGCGGCGATTGGCATCCGGTGCAGGCCGCGTTCGAAGATGCGCAGGCCGCGCAGTGCGGCTACTGCCTCAACGGCATGGTGATGCAGGCGGCCGCCTTGCTCGCGCGCGATCCGGATGCGAGCGAGGCGCGCATCCGCAGCGAGCTGTCGGGCAATTTGTGCCGTTGCGGCACGCACATCGAAATACTCGATGCGGTGCAGCGCGCGGCTTTCCGCATGCGCGCGAAGGTGGCTCCATGAGCCGGTGGCCTTTTTCCCTCTCCCGGTGGGAGAGGGGGCAACAGCCATGACACGCCGCGCCGATCTGCCGCGCACGCGCGCCGAATTCCTCGCTTCCGACGGCGTTCTGCTGGTGGTGCGCGAGACCCCGCCCGCGCCGCCGACCGCCAATGGCCAGCCAGCCTTCATCGCCGGCAACCCCATCGAGGGCGACGAGATCCTGCTCGCCGTGTGGGACGACGGCAGCGCCTGCGCGCTCAACGGTCACGTCGACCTTGGCACTGGCATCCAGACCGCGCTCGGACAGATCGTGGCCGAGGAGCTCGACCTCGGCATGCCCTGCGTGCGCGTGATGCTCGGCGACACCGCGCGCGCGCCCAACCAGGGCGCGACCATCGCGAGCGCGTCGATCCAGATCCATGCGCAGCCGCTGCGCCTGGCCGCCGCGCAGGCGCGCGCGTGGCTGGTCGCACGCGCGGCCGAGCGGCTCGGCATGGACGTCGATGCGCTGCAGGTGCGCAACGGCGTGGTGCGCGTTACCGAGGCGCCGGATCGCCACGTCGGCTACGCCGAGCTCGTGGCCGGCCAGCGCACCGTGCTGCGGCTCGATTCCCAGGCGCAGCCCAAGGACCCGGCGGACTACCGCGTCGTCGGCACGCGCCAGGCGCGCGTCGACATTCCGGCCAAGCTCGCGGGCGACCTCGTGTTCGTGCACGACATGCGCGTGCCCGGCATGCTGCATGGCCGCGTGGTGCGCCCGCCGTATGCGGGCGCGGACCATGGCGAGTTCATCGGCAACACGCTCGAGTCGGTGGACGAATCGTCCATCGCGCACATTCCCGGCATCCGCGCGGTGGTCGTCATCCGCGATTTCATCGGCATCGTGGCCGAGCGCGAGGAGCACGCCGAGCAGGCGCTGCGCGAACTGCGCGTCGCGTGGAAACCGTGGCCCGGCATGCCCGACCTCGGCGACCTTGCACGGGCGCTGCGCGACAACCCCTCGACGCAGCGCCTGCTGGTCGATGAAGGCGATGTGGATGGCGCCATCGCCGCGGCCGCGCAGCCGATGCACCGCACGTATGTGTGGCCGTACCAGATGCACGCGTCCATCGGGCCCTCGTGCGCGCTGGCCGAGTGGCAGCCGACCGATGGCGGCGGCATCGTCCTTCGCTGCTGGGCCGGCTCGCAGAACCCGCATGTGCTGCGCGCCGATCTGGCGAAGCTCATGGGCGTGGAAGACGTGCAGGTCGACGTCATCCGCATGGAAGCGGCAGGCTGCTACGGCCGAAACGGCGCCGACGACGTGGCCGCCGATGCCGCCTTGCTCGCGCGCGCCGTCGGCGCGCCGGTGCGCGTGCAGCTCACGCGCGAGCAGGAGCACGCCTGGGAGCCCAAGGGCGCCGCGCAGCTCATGGAGATCGACGGCGGCCTGATGGCCGATGGCCGCGTGGCCGCCTACGACTTCGAAACCTCGTACCCGTCCAACGGCGCGCCTACGCTCGCGCTGCTGCTCACGCGCACCATCGAGCCGGTGGCGCAGGCCTACGAGATGGGCGACCGCACTGCGCGCCCGCCTTACAGCTACGACAACCTGCGCGTGAAGGTCAACGACATGGCGCCGATCGTGCGCGCCTCGTGGCTGCGCGGCGTGTCGGCGCTGCCGAGTTCGTTCGCGCACGAGTCGTACATCGACGAGCTCGCCACGGCGGCGGGTGTCGATCCGGTGCAATTCCGGCTGCTGCACCTGGACGATCCGCGCGCGTTCGAGCTCGTGCAGGCGACCGCGCAGAAGGCCGGCTGGCGCATGCGCACCGGACCGCAGGAAAACGCCGACGGCGGGCTCGGGGAGGGCGGCGACATCCTCTTCGGGCAGGGCTTCGCGTATGCGCGCTACATCCACAGCAAGTGGCCGGGCTTCGGCGCAGCGTGGGCCGCGTGGGTGGCCGATGTGGAGGTCAACCGCAAGACCGGCGAGGTGCACGTGCGCCGCGTCGTGGTGGGGCACGACGCGGGCTTGCTGGTCAACCCAGCGGGTGTCGAACACCAAGTGCACGGCAACGTGATCCAGACCACGAGCCGGGCGCTGAAGGAGCAAGTGCAGTTCGCGCCGCAGGGTGGGTCTGGCGGCGCACAACTGCCTGGGGTGTTGCCTTCCGGTGTGGTCGCGAGCCGTGAGTGGGGCAGCTACCCGATCATCAATTTCCGCGAAGTGCCGGTGATCGAGGTGATGCACATGCCCCGGCCCGGCGAGCCTTCGCTGGGCGCGGGCGAATCGTCGTCGGTGCCGGGGACGGCGGCGATCGCGAATGCGATCTTCGATGCGACGGGGGTGCGGTTCAGATCGCCGCCGTTCACGCCGGAGACGGTGTTGGCGGAGTTGAATCGGGAATTTCTCCCACCCCCTTTGGGGGAGGGCGGGGGCGAGCGGCGTACGAATGGTGACGCTGCCGTGCCCCCATCACAACCTTCCCCCAGAGGGGGAAGGAGCAATGCGGGAGCCATCTGGCCCAAGAGGAAGGGCCTGTGGGCCACTGGTGCCGCACTCTTCATCGGCGGCCTCGGCATCATCGCCGGCCTGCTCGGCTGGCGCTCCGCCATCGCGCCCGTATCGCTCACCGCACCCGTCTACAGCCAGTCCACCATCGACCGCGGCCGCGTGCTCGCCGCCGCCGGCGACTGCGCCGTGTGCCACACCGCGCCCGGCGGCACACCGAACGCAGGCGGCCGCGCGATGGAGACGCCCTTCGGCACGCTCTACACCACCAACCTCACGCCCGATGCGGACACGGGCCTCGGCCGCTGGTCTTTCAGCGCCTTCCAGCGCGCGATGCGCGAAGGCGTCTCGCGCGACGGCCACTACCTGTACCCCGCGTTCCCCTACACCGCGTTTGCGAAGACCAGCGACGACGACCTGCAGGCGCTCTATGCGTACTTCATGTCGATGCCTGCGGTGCGTGCGGAAACGCCGAAGTCCGAACTCAGGTTCCCGTTCAGCATGCGCCCGTTGATGGCCGGCTGGAACGCGCTCTTCCACGACCCCACGCCGGTGCGGCCCGTGGCCATGCAAAGCGCCGAGTGGAACCGCGGCGCGTACCTCGTCAACGGCCTGGGTCATTGCGGCGCATGCCACACGCCGCGCAACGCGCTCGGCGCGGAGCAGGGCGGCAGCGCGTTCCTCTCGGGCGCGATGGTCGACGGCTGGGAGGCGCCCGCACTCACGCAGTTGTCGAAGGCCGCCGTGCCGTGGGACACCGACGCGCTGTACCGCTACCTGCGTAACGGTCATTCGCCGCGCCACGGCATCGCGGGCGGGCCGATGGCCGAGGTGGTGCGCGAACTCGCGCAGGTGCCCGACGATGATGTGCGCGCGATGGCCGTGTACCTCGGCTCGCTCAATCCCGCACCGGTGGCGGAGCCGCAAGCGCTTGCGCAACAGGCCATCGACAACGCGGCGCGCACCCAGGGCCAGCTTCTCGGCCCCGCGCAGCGCATGTTCGACAGCGCCTGTGCCTCATGCCACCACGACGGCGACGGCCCCACGCTGCTCGGCGTGAACACGCCGCTGGCCCTCAACAGCAGCCTCACGAGCGCGCGGCCCGACAACCTGCTGCGCACCATCCTCGACGGCGTGCGCGAGCCCGCAAGCCGCGACATCGGCTTCATGCCTGCGTTCCGGGAGGCGCTCGACGACCGGCAGATCGCCGAACTCGCCGGCTACATGCGCGCGCGCTTCGCACCGCAGGAGCCCGCGTGGGCCAACCTGCCCGCCGAAGTGGCGCGCGTGCGAGCCGCGCGGCACTGACACAAAAGGAGCGGCCGGCCGCGTCGCCTCCCCGCTGCGCCGCTACGATGCAACGTAGCGCACACAACCTCACGGAGACACCACGCCATGCCGCTCGATCTTTCAACTTCTTCCAGCCTGCCCCGCGACGCCGAACGCGCCACCCTCGTCGGCCGCCTCTGGCAACCCGGCGTGGGCCCCGTGCTGGTGGCCGTGCACGAAGGCGGCCTGTACGACCTGTCGAGGCTCGCGCCGACCATGAGCGACCTGCTCGAAGGCAAGGAGGCGCCCGCCGAAGCCGTTCGCCGTGCATTGCGCAGCGCACCGCGCATCGCCTCGCTCGACGAGGCCATCGCCAACAGCGACGAGAGCGCACGCGACGCCGGCAAGCCCTGGCTGCTCGCGCCCTGCGACCTGCAGGCCATCAAGGCCAGCGGCGTCACCTTCGTCGCGAGCCTGCTCGAACGCGTGATCGAGGAGCAGGCGCGCGGCGACGCCTCGAAGGCCGAGGCCACGCGCGCGGCCATCGGCGGCGTGCTCGGCGACAACCTCGCCGACATCGTGCCGGGATCGCCCGAGGCCATGAAGGTCAAGGACGTGCTGATCGCGCAAGGCGTGTGGTCGCAGTACCTCGAAGTCGGCATCGGCCCCGACGCCGAGATCTTCACCAAGGCCCCGGTGCTCGCCGCCGTGGGCACGGGTGCCGATGTCGGCATTCATTCGGGTTCAGTGTGGAACAACCCCGAGCCGGAGGTCGTGCTCGCCGTCAACAGCCGCGGCGAGACACTCGGCGCCGCGCTCGGCAACGACGTCAACCTGCGTGACTTCGAAGGCCGCAGCGCGCTGCTGCTCGGCAAGGCCAAGGACAACAACGCCTCGTGTGCGATCGGCCCCTTCATCCGCTTGTTCGATGCGCACTTCGGCATCGAGGACGTGCGCCGCATCACCGTCGTGCTGGAAGTCACCGGCCCCGAGGGTTTCACGCTCGAGGGTTCGAGTTCGCTGTCGAAGATCAGCCGCGATCCGCTCGATCTCGTGGCGCAGACCGTGGGCAAGCACCACGCCTACCCTGATGGCTTCATGTTGTTTCTGGGCACGATGTTCGCGCCGGCACAGGACCGTCACGGGCCTGGGCAAGGATTCACCCATGTCGTGGGTGACCGCGTGCGCATTGCCGCGCCCGAACTCGGCGCCCTCGTCAATCGCGTGGTGCACGCCGATCAGGCGCCGATGTGGACTTTTGGCATCAGCGCGTTGATGCGCAACTTGGGTGAACGCGGACTGCTGAGTGTGAACATGTAGACGTTCTGTTTGAATTTTAAAAGGAGTTGTACTCCTTTGTGATTCATATGGTTCGCGTTGCAGTCTGTTGCTGTTGACCGCGCCTCTTGTTCCCCTCAAGATCGCTGCTGTTGAGAAACGGTTGAACAAGGGAGAAGAGGTTGTCGACGAGCGAGATCGATCTATTGCAGTTGCCTGTGGAAGGCCCGCTTTCATGCGGGGAAGACCTGGAATACGACCCCGATTTCATGGCGTTGCACCAAGCAACAACAGGTAAGCGCGAGCAGCAATTCGGCTCGACGATCATCCCCGCGGAGCCGCCCGACTGGGCACGCGTGGAGCGCATCGCGAAGCAGCTGTGCACACGCACGCGGGACCTGCGCGTGCTGGTGCCCCTCACGCTGGCCTGGACCGAAAACCGTGGATTGCCGGGCTACGTCGATGGGCTGCAACTCGTCGATGCCGTGCTGCAGAAATTCTGGAACGACGTGCATCCGCGCGTCGTCGATGGCGACTTCGAAGATCCGCTGCCGCGCATGAATGCACTGGCCGCGCTGGCCGAAGCCGAGGGACTCGGGCGCAGCGTGCGCGATGCCCGGCTGCTCGAGGACGGCGGCGCATCGATGAGCCTGCGACAGGTCGAAGCCTTGCTTGATTCGAGCAAGACCGACCATCAGATCGATTACCCGGGCGGCATTGGCCGGCTGCGGGACGCGGCGCGGCGCGCGCACGAGAAAGCGGCGCCTCCGGTAGTGGCGTTGCGCGCGGCGCTCGACCTGCTGCGGCGCATTCGCGAGACCTGCGAGCGCGCGCTCGGCCAGAGCTGGGCGCCGGACTTTTCGCGGCTCGAGCGCTCGCTGCGCACCGTGGTCCAGCTGTTGCCCGAACAGGCGCAGGACGCGGCAGCCGTGGCCGGCGAAGCGCGCGACGGCGCCGATGCGCAAGGGGCGGGTGCTGCGGTGCCGATGGCGAACGGGGCCGCCGCGGCCACCGCCAATGGCGGCACCGGCCCGCGCACGGTACTGGTTAAAGATATTGAAATATCGACTCGTGATGATGTGCAGGTGGTGTTGGAGAAGGCCTGCCAGTACCTGGAGCGCATGGAGCCCAGTCATCCGGCGCCCATGCTGATACGAAGAGCGCAGCGGCTGATGGACCTGAACTTCTTCCAGATCATCGAAGAGCTCGTGCCCGAGGGATTGCAAAAGATAGAGAGCCTTGCAGGACGTCCGCTGAACGCTGGGGGCAGCACGGAATAGCAAGGCGAAAGCCATCGGGAGCTCCGCCGGCCGGCAGGCCACCGGGATCGCACCCACACGCATTACAGATTCAAGAGGAAGCTTATGGCAGACAACCGTGTCAGAAACAGTGGTCAGAAGTTCATCGCGCGCAACCGCGCGCCGCGTGTGCAGATCGAATACGACGTCGAGATCTACGGCAGCGAACGCAAGATCCAGCTGCCCTTCGTGATGGGCGTCATCGCCGATCTCGCGGGCAAGCAGATCGACCCGATGCCCGACCTCGGCGAGCGCGAGTTCATGGCGGTGGACATCGACAACTTCGACGAACGCATGAAGTCCATCAAGCCGCGCGTTGCCTTCCAGGTGCCCAACACGCTCACCGGCGACGGCCAGATGAACGTCGACATCACCTTCGACAGCATGGACGACTTCTCGCCCGCGCGCATCGCCCGCCAGGTCGGTGCGCTGCAGCAGCTGCTCGAAGCGCGCACCGAGCTGTCGAACCTGCTCTCGTACATGGACGGCAAGAACGGCGCGGAGCAGCTGATCGCCCAGGCGCTGCAGAACCCCGGGCTCCTCAAGTCGCTGGCATCGGCGCCGAACCCGGCCGTGGCGAAGGCGGTCGAAGCCGCGAACGAAAAGGCCGGCGCCCCCGGCACATCTTCAGAGTAAGCGCGAGCAGCAAGGACCGCCATCATGAGCACCGCATCCAACCAGAGCGCCGCGCGCGCACCCGCCACCGTCGAAGCGCTCGAGCCGAACGAGTTCGCCGACCTGCTGCAGCGTGAGTTCAAGCCCAAGACCGACCAGGCCCGCGAGGCGGTGGAGAACGCCGTCAAGACGCTGGCCGTGCAGGCGCTGGAAAGCACCGTCACCGTCTCCAACGATGCCTACCGCACGGTGCAGGCCATCATCACCGAAATCGATCGCAAGCTCTCCGAGCAGATCAACCAGATCCTGCACCACGAGGAGTTCCAGCAGCTCGAAGGCGCATGGCGCGGGCTGCACTACCTCGTGAACAACACCGAGACCGACGAGCAGCTCAAGATCCGCGTGATGTGCGCGTCCAAGCGCGAAGTGGCGCGCTCGCTCAAGCGCCACAAGGGTATCGGCTGGGACCAGAGCCCGCTGTTCAAGAAGATCTACGAGGCCGAGTACGGCCAGTTCGGCGGCGAGCCCTTCGGCGCGCTGATCGGCGACTTCCACTTCGACCACAGCCCGCCCGACGTCGAGATGCTCAGCGAAATGGCCAAGATCGCGGCCGCCGCGCATTGCCCGTTCATCGCGGGCGCCTCGCCCACGGTGATGCAGATGGACTCGTGGCAGGAGCTGTCGAACCCGCGCGACCTGACCAAGATCTTCCAGAACACCGAGCACACCGCATGGCGCTCGCTGCGCGACTCGGAAGACGCGCGCTACATCGGCCTGGCCATGCCGCGCTTCCTGGCGCGCCTGCCGTACGGCGCGCGCACCAACCCGGTCGACGAGTTCGAGTTCGAGGAAGAGACCGACTCGGCCGCGCATAACCGCTACACCTGGGCCAACTCGGCGTATGCGATGGGCGTGAACATCAACCGCTCGTTCAAGCAGTACGGCTGGTGCACGTCCATTCGCGGCGTGGAGTCGGGTGGCGCGGTGGAGAACCTGCCCACCCACACCTTCCCGACCGATGACGGCGGCGTGGACATGAAGTGCCCGACCGAGATCGCCATCAGCGACCGGCGCGAGGCCGAGCTCGCCAAGAACGGCTTCATGCCGCTGGTGCACCGCAAGAACTCCGACTTCGCAGCCTTCATCGGCGCGCAGTCGCTGCAGCTGCCGGCCGAGTACTACGACGCCGATGCCACGGCCAACGCGAACCTCGCGGCGCGCCTGCCCTACCTGTTCGCCTGCTGCCGCTTCGCGCACTACCTGAAGTGCATCGTGCGCGACAAGATCGGTTCGTTCCGCGAGCGCGAGGACATGGAGCGCTGGCTCAACGACTGGATCATGAACTACGTCGACGGCAGCCCCGGCACCTCGTCGCAGGACACGAAGGCAATGAAGCCGCTGGCGGCGGCGGAAGTCCAGGTGGAAGCCATCGAGGACAACCCGGGCTACTACGCCGCCAAGTTTTTTCTCCGGCCGCACTATCAGCTCGAAGGGCTGACGGTGTCGTTGCGGCTGGTTTCGAAGCTGCCATCCAACAAGAAGGACAGCAGCTAATTCAACGGTGTCCCGTAATCGGGCACATATAACTTTGGGGGTTAATCATGGCAGTAGACATGTTCATGCGCGTCGAAGGCGCAAACGGCGAATCGAAGGACTCGAACCACAAGGAGTGGACGGACATCAAGTCGTTTGCCTGGGGAGCGACGCAGCCTGGAAACATGGTCAGCGGCGGTGGCGGTGGCGTTGGCAAGGCCAGCTTCAATGACCTGCAGGTGCTCGCGCGCATCGACAAGGCGGCACCCTCCGTCCTGAAGAACTGCGCCAGCGGCAAGCACCTGAGCAAGGTCGAGGTTTCGGTGTGCAAGGCGGGGGGCTCGCAGATCGAATACACACGCGTCACGCTCGAGGAAGTGCTGGTCACCTCGGTGCAGTACACGGCAGAGCAAGGCTCCGACGCCGTGTTCGTGCAGTACGCCTTCCAGGCCGCGAAGGTGAAGCAGCAGTACTGGGAACAGACCGACAAGGGCGGCAAGGGCGCCGAGACGGTCCTGGGCTGGAACATCAAGGAAAACAGGGAATCCTGATTTCCCTTTTCCCGATGCGCGGGCCGGCCCGGGGGGCGGGCGGGGGGGGGGGGGGGCGGGGCGGGCGCTGGCGCGCGGGCGACAGGTACAGGCCGTGCCCGCCCTTCGTGGGGTCGGCGGCCGGGCGGTGCAGCCCGGCGTAGAAC
>NZ_JBGLYN010000100.1:0-19169 GCF_047304045.1 Variovorax sp. Varisp85 | reverse complement strand
ATGGAAGTGGGGAGGGCGCTCACCGGGGCATTCTAAAAGCGGTGCTCGTTCAGGCGCTGGCCCGCATTGTTGGCAGCGCGTATGTGCGGCATGGGGTGATTGGCAGGGCGTTCGGTGGCAGCAAGGATAATCCGCCCCCATGGAAATCATCAGCTTTCTCGTCGACTTCATCCTTCACGTCGACAAGCACCTCGAAGCCTTCGTCATTGCCTACGGGCCCTGGGTCTATGCGCTGCTGTTCCTCATCGTCTTCGTGGAGACCGGCGCGGTGGTGATGCCGTTCCTGCCCGGGGACTCGCTGCTCTTCATCGTGGGCGCGCTGTGCGGCGTGGGGCTCATGAGCTTTCCGCTGGCCTGCGGGATCCTCATCGCCGCGGCCATCCTGGGCGACCAGTGCAACTATTCGATCGGCCGCTACTTCGGGCCGAAGGTGTTCCAGTGGGAGAACTCGCGCTTCTTCAACCGCAAGGCCTTCGACCAGGCCCACGGCTTCTACGAGCGCTATGGCGGCATCACCATCATCCTTGCGCGTTTCATGCCCTTCATCCGCACCTTCGCGCCGTTCGTGGCCGGCGTGGCCGAGATGAGCCGCGCGAAGTTCACCATGTACAACGTGATCGGCGGGCTCCTCTGGGTGCTGGGCATCGCGACCGCGGGTTACTTCTTCGGCAACCTGCCCTTCGTGCGTCAGCATCTGGACAAGATCATCTGGGCGCTGATCTTCGTGCCCGGCCTGCTCGCGATCTTTGGCGCGTGGCGTGCATCGAAGGCAGAGAAGGAGCGCGCGGCGCGGGCCTGACGACTTGCTCCATCAACGACAAAGCGCGCCAATCGGCGCGCTTTGTCGTTCAGGCTGTTATCAGTAGTTCGGCCCGTTGCCCGGGTAGTAGCCGCTGCCCCGCGGATAGCGCTGCTGGTTGTAGTAGTAGTTGCGCTCGTCGGCGCTGCGACCGATCTGGTTGCCGATGATGCCGCCGATGGCCGCGCCACCCACCGTGCTTGCGGTGTTGCCGCCGATGGCATTGCCCACCAGCGCGCCGCCTACGGCGCCTACCCCGGTCCCGAGATTCTGGTTAGGGCCGCTCGCGCAGCCTGCAATCGCCATGACCGAAGTGGCTGCGGCTGCAGCGATCCAGAGACGTGTGTTCATGATGTCCACCTTTCGAGGAGTGATGATTCATCATGTCCGCAAGGCGGTGCCCCGGTGTAGGAGCCTGCCGCACCTGCCTGTGCGGTGTAGCGGGCCGCACGGCGTGGGACGGAAGGCGTGCTTTGGCTTTACAAAAGCCGCAGCGCGAGATCAGAGCTGCCGGCTGCGTGCCAGAGGCGGGTTCTGGGCGAAATAGCGCTGGATGCCGCGCATCAGCGCATCGGCCAGGTTCTCCTGGTAGTCGACACGGCGAAGGTTGGCTTCTTCTTCCGGATTGCTGATGAAGGCGGTCTCCACCAGCACGCTCGGGATGTCCGGCGCCTTCAGCACCGCGAAGCCGGCCTGTTCGACCTGCCCCTTGTGCAGCCGCGCACCGATGCCCTTGATCTCGCCGAGCATTGCGCCGCCGAGCTTCAGGCTGTCGTTGATCTGCGCGGTCGTGCTCATGTCGAGCAGCGCGCGCTGTACCTGTGCCTCGTGATTGCCGACGTTCACGCCGCCAACCTTGTCGGCGTCGTTTTCCTTGTTGGCGAGCCAGCGCGCCGCGCTGCTCGACGCGCCGCTCTGGCTCAGCGCGAACACGCTGGCGCCGCGCGCGGCGGGCGTGGTGAAGGCATCGGCATGGATGCTCACGAACAGGTCGGCCTGCACACGCCGCGCCTTCTGCACGCGCACGCCCAGCGGCACGAAGAAGTCGGCGTCGCGCGTGAGAAACGCGCGCATCGGGCTGCCGTTCACGCTGCTCGCGTTGATGCGCTCGCGCAGCCGGTGCGCCACCTGCAGCACGATGTCTTTCTCGCGCGTGCCGTTGGGGCCGATGGCGCCGGGGTCTTCGCCGCCGTGGCCGGGGTCGAGCGCCACGATGATGATGCGGTCGGTGCGGCTCGCCGTGGCGTCACCGCGTCCGGCGGCTACCGGCGGCGCGACGGGCCTGGCGGGTGCCGCGGCCACCGCAGGCGGCGGGGGACTCAGGGGCACGGGCAGTCCCGTCGGGCGCTCGCTGCCGGTCACCACGGGCGGCGGCGGTGCGGGTGGGCCGGGACGCACCGCCTGCTGTGCCATCAGGTCGCCCAGCGGATCGACGGCCGGCGGGGCGGGGCGTGCCGGTGCGGGCGGTGCGCCGGCCACGGCTGCGGAGCTGTTGTTGCTGTTGCCGCCGCGGGGCGCATCGCGCAGGCGCTCGGCGATCAGCGCTTCCATCGGATCGACCGCCTGCTCGGGATACAGGTCGAGCACCAACCGGTGCTTGTATGCAGCCACGGGCGCGAGCGAGAACACCTGCGGCACCACGGCCTGCTTCAGGTCGAAAACGATGCGCACCACCTTCGGCGCGTTCTGGCCGACGCGCAGGCCGTTGATGTACGGGTCACCCGGCTTGATCTTGCCGACCAGTTCGCGCAGCTCGGGGCTGAGCTCGATGCCTTCGATGTCGACGGCCAGGCGCGGCGGGCTGCCGACCACGAGCTGCTGCGAACTGAGCCGCGCATCGGACTCGATGGTCACGCGCGTGTAGTCGGCCGCCGGCCAGACGCGCACCGCGAGGATGGTGGCGCCGCGTGCGATCTGGTGCACGCCGAGCATCAGCGCGATGCTGCCGCCCTGCAGCAGCACGCGCCGTTTCAGGCCGCGCCCCTTCATGCGGCGGTGCGCGCCAGCAGATCGCTGCCGCGAGGGGTGTTCGCGAGGAGGGTCACGCTGCGTGTGTCGTCGGTCATTGCTTCTATTTTAATAGCGAGGTCGGCAACTGGTGTGCGGCCCGCGGCGTTCTCCGGCCATTCGGCCAGCTTGAGGCCCGGCCCTGCGAAGATGTCGCGGAAGCCGGCGTCGTCCCATTCGCGCGGATCGGCGAAGCGGTAGAAGTCGAAATGGAAGATCTGCAGGCCGTCGGGCGCTTCGTGGGGCTCGACCACCGCGTAGGTGGGGCTCTTGATGCGGCCCGCGATGCCGAGCGCGCGCAGCAGGTGGCGTACGAAAGTGGTCTTGCCGGCGCCGAGGTCGCCTTGCAGCGCGATGAAGGCGTCGCGCAATGCGGGCGAAGCGGCCAGCGATCGCGCGAAGGCGTCGGTGTCGGCTTCGCTGCACCAGCGCAGGATGCGGGTGTTCTTGTGCGTTTCTACAATCGGCAAGTGATCGTCAGCCATCCACTCGTTGTTCGTATTCGGGCTTTGGCCCGGGAGCTCGGATTCTCCCAAATCGGGATCGCGGGCGTCGATCTATCGAGCGCCGAGGACGGTCTGATGCAATGGCTGGCCCATGGGTTCCATGGCGAGATGCAATACATGGCAACACACGGCACGCGCCGTGCCCGTCCGGCCGAACTGGTGCCGGGCACGGTGAGCGTGATCACCGCGCGCATGGACTATTTGCCGCGCAGCACCGAGCCCGAGTGGCAGGCCATCGAGTTCGACCGCCTCACGCGGCCCGGCGAAGCCATCGTCTCGGTCTATGCGCGCGGCCGCGACTACCACAAGGTGCTGCGCAACCGCCTCGCAAAACTGGCCGAGCGCATCGCGCAAGAGGTCGGGCCTTTCGGCCACCGCGCCTTCACCGACTCGGCCCCCGTGCTCGAAGCCGAGCTGGCCTCGCGCAGCGGGCAGGGCTGGCGCGGCAAGCACACGCTGATACTGGACCGCAACGCGGGCTCGATGTTCTTCCTGGGCGAGATCTACGTCGACATGGAACTGCCGCCGAGCGAGCCCGTCACGGCGCACTGCGGCAGCTGCAGTGCCTGCATCGACATCTGCCCCACGCGAGCCATCGTCGCGCCGCAGCGGCTGGATGCGCGGCGCTGCATCTCGTATCTCACCATCGAGCACGGCGGGCCCATTCCGGTGGAGCTGCGCCCCCTGATGGGCAACCGCATCTACGGCTGCGACGACTGCCAGCTGATCTGCCCCTGGAACAAGTTCGCGAAGAAGAGCGAGCTGCCCGACTTCGATGCGCGCGAAGGGCTCACGGGACGCACGCTGGCCGAGCTCTTTGCGTGGACGGAAGAAGATTTTTTGCGCCGCACCGAGGGCAGTCCCATTCGCCGCATCGGGCATGAGCGCTGGCTGCGCAACATCGCCGTGGCACTGGGCAATGCGGCGAGAGCGGGCGAGGCCGGTGCGCTGGAGGCGCTGGCGACACGCGCCGGGCATTCGAGCGAACTCGTGCGCGAGCATGTTGCGTGGGGCCTGGCGCAGCAGGCCGCGGGCTGACACTTCAGGCCGGCAGGATCTCGCGCACGCGCTCCCACGGCCGGCACATCAGCGTGCCGCGCGGCGACACCACGATGGGCCGCTGCAGCAGGATCGGATGCTCGACGATGGCGTCGAGCAGCTGGTCGTCGGTCCATTTCGGATCGGCCAGCTTCAGTTCTTCGTATGGCGCTTCCTTGGCGCGCAGCAGATCGCGCGCACCCATGTTCATCGCCTTCGCCAGCTCGCGCAGCTTCTTCTTCGATGGCGGCGTCTCCAAGTACAGCACGATCTCGGGCTCCACGCCGCTTTCGCGGATCAGCGACAGCACGTTGCGCGAGGTGCTGCAGTTGGGCTTGTGATAGATCGTCATCGGATAGGCGGTGGTCGGCGTGCGTGCGGTCATGGGGTCGAAGGGGTCGTGGTGAAGGG
The DNA here is from genome assembly GCF_047304045.1 of Variovorax sp. Varisp85. Classification (NCBI taxonomy): domain Bacteria; kingdom Pseudomonadati; phylum Pseudomonadota; class Betaproteobacteria; order Burkholderiales; family Comamonadaceae; genus Variovorax; species Variovorax sp. Varisp85. Next base: position 14,408 of record NZ_JBGLYN010000100.1, on the reverse strand, counting down.
AAAGCGCGCCGCCCAGAAGTCTGCCAGCCGGGGATCGGCATCCACGAGGCGAACCACCCGCGCCATGCGCGGCGCCACGCGGTAGAAGCGCGTGCGCTGCGGCGTCCAGCGCGACATCACGGTCACGTACAGGTCGAGCATGCTCAGCTTCTCGCCGAGCAGGTAGGGCGCGGGCTCGTCGATCTGCGTGTCCATCAGGTGCCAGCAGTGCGCGATGCGCTCGGCGGTGCGTTCGAGCATCACGGCCTGCGCGGCCGGGTCGGGCGTGAGGCGCGTGGGTTCGTCGCGCACCCAGAACAGCGAATAGATGGACGCCGACAGGTAAACCATCCAGCGCAGGTAGCGCGCGCGCAGCGGATCGCCGGGCGCGGGGCAGAGCCCGGCCTCGGGGTAGCGGTCGCCGAGCCAGATCAGGATGGCCGCGCTCTCGGTCATCAACTCGCCCGAAGGCAGCACGAGGGCGGGCACCTGCCGCATCGGATTGATGCTCGACATGCGTTCGCGCTCGGCCTCGCTTTCCCAGGGGGAGATTTCGACGGTTTCGACCTGCGCGCCGATCAGCGTCAGCGCGGCGTGTATGGGGGTGGCGCCCGAACCGGGCGCTCCGTAGAGGGTGTAGCGGTCTTCTCTGGGGGATGGTGATGAAGAACTCATCCCCCCAGATTACTGCAGGCTTGCGCCTGTTGTCACGCCGCCAGCAGCGCGTCGACCTTCTTCAGCCCTTCGAGCGTCTTGAAGCAGGCCTCGGCCACTTCCGTGCCCTTGACCGCGAAGTGGCGGTGGAAGTACTTGCGGTGCTCCACGTGCTCGTGGAAATGATGCGGCGTGAGCACGGCCGAGAAGATCGGCACGTCGGTTTCCAGTTGCAGCGACATCAGCGTGCTGACCACCGTGTTCGCCACGAACTCGTGGCGGTAGATGCCGCCGTCGACCACCAGCGCGCACCCGATGATGGCCGCGTACTTGCCCGAGCTGGCGAGCCGCTTGGCGTGCAGCGGGATCTCGAAGGCGCCCGGCACGTCGAAGATGTCGATGCGTTCGCGGGCCACGCCAAGGCGCGCCATTTCTTCAAGGAAGGCGTCGCGTGCCTGGTGGACGATGTCCGAATGCCATTGCGCTTCGACGAAGGCGATGCGCTCGCCACGCGATGCATTCGACGCGGTGATGGCGGAGAGGGGAAGGTCGTTGATCTGACTCATGGTGTGCCTCTGAAAGCAGGTTTCCTGAATCAGGGCGCACGAAACCGCAAGGCAGGCCGCGCGCTCACGGCAGAACGCGCGGGCTCGCCCGCATTTCGCGCTCTCTTTCATCCGGACTGTGACCGTCGGCTTCGGAATCGCACCGAAATCTGCTGACCCCTAGGCCTGCTTGCGCAGCCTCGGGCGCTCGCGGGCTTGTGCGGTTTTTTACGCCGCCATCACCGCCGGTGGGGAATTGCACCCCGCCCTGAGAACGCTTGCCGTCCGGCGAACCGGACAACGGCGCGATTCTAGAAGCCCGTTGCCGCGCGCGGTTGTCGCCCGCGCGCCAGACCTTCGGGCATAAGGGGATTTTGTCCGGACTTAGCGCCCGGCCAGGAACTGCGTCATGCGGTGCAGTTCGTCGTCCAGCGCCGCGCGGAAGGCCGCGTCGCGTGGCTTCTTGCCGGCGTAGCCGAAAGCCGGCTGCAGCCGGCCCTCGGGCGCCGTCACGTTGGCCCAGCCGATCACTCGGTCGTGCAGGAGCATCGGCAGCGCGTAGTAGCCGAACTGGCGCTTGGGCGCCGGCGTGTAGGCTTCGAACTTGTACGTCCAGTCCCAGAGCAACTCGAAGCGGCGGCGGTCCCACACGACCGGATCGAACGGCGCCAGCAGGCGCACCGCGTCGTCGGGGGCGTGCCGGCGCGAGACGGGGTTCTCGTCGGCGGGCCAGTACCACGTAGTGCCGTCGATGCGGCAGCTCGCGAGTTCTTCGCGGGCGATGCGCAGAGCCGCCTGCGTCTGCTGCGACAGGTGCGGCGCACCATAGCCGAGCAGCCGCACGAGGTACGTCAGGCTCGCGGCCGGCAGCGGCGCGTACTTGCGCACCACCAGTTCGATCAGTGCGGCGGCGCGTTGGGCGCGGCCGGCGGGGCTGTCGTCGGCGGGCTGGTGCGTCACGGCTTCATAGACGCGCGTGCCGCTGTCGCGCCGCACCACGCGCAGCATGCCGCGGTAGTGCATCTCGTCGAGAAGGTGCGTGGTCGCGTTGCTGGAACCGCCCCAGTAGTTCTTGATGCGGCCGTGTGCAAAGTGCTGTTCCACCTGCCGCGGGTGCACGGGGCCGTGTTCCCGCACGTAGGCGAGCACATCGGCTGCCTTGCGCCGCGTGTCGGTGTCCCATGCGCGCTTGGCTTCGCGCGGATGCATCAGTGCCAGGTGCTCGCGCGGCAGGAAGCCGTAGTTGACGAGGCAGTCTTCCTCGATGGCGAGCCGCGTGTAGCGGTTCTCGAGATCGCCTGCGCGGTAGTCCTTCACGCGATGGCGCAGGGTGAGGTCTTGCGCGCGCGCCGGTGCGCGGATCGGATCGGCCTGCACGAAGCCGAGCCGGCGGATCGCGCCCGGCAGCGTGGTCGGCTTGAACAGGGTGCGCGCTATTGCGTATCGGCGCAGGTCGTCGAGGGTCGTGGCAGCCATGGGCGAATTGCAGCACAGGTGGCTGCTGTTCGCGAGGTGTTCAGGGCGCGCTCACGCCGACGGGGTGCCTTGCTCCGCGAATGTCCTCCGGCCTTCGGCCTCCCCCTTTATTTCGCTGCGCAAGGCACCCCGCCGGCGTGAGCGTTCAGCAGAGCGGTTGGACTGCCGGCGCTAGCGGAGCAGAACCCGAGCGCCTAGACGGCCCGCTTGTGCCGCTGGATGCAAACATCCAGCGTCTCTTCGCCGGCCCGTTGCCACCAATCGAGGTTCGAAAAGATCTCGACCTCGCTGAACCCAGCGAAACCCGCGTCCTCCACCCAGCCGCGGATCTTCTTCAGTTCGACCACGCCATCGCCCATCATCCCGCGGTCGGAGAGCAGGTCGCGCGTGGGCGTGAGCCAGTCGCAGACGTGGTAAGCCAGCAACCGTTCGCGGCCGGCGCGGGCGATCTGCTGCTGCAGCTTCGGGTCCCACCACACGTGGTAGATGTCCAGGGCCACGCCGAGCATGCCGGTCTTGCCCGCATCGAGTTCGTCGCACAGGTCGAGCGCGTGTTCCAGCGTGTTGATGCACGCGCGGTCGGCCGCCTGCATCGGGTGCAGGGGCTCGATGGCCAGCGGCATGCCGACTTCGCGGGCGTATTCGAGCGAGGCTGCGATGCCGTCGTGCACCTCGCCGCGCGCGCGGCCGATGTCCTTGTAGGCGGCCTTGCCTTCGAGCGCACCGGGCAACGCGCCGACCACGAGTACGAGGCAGGGTGCACCGAGCGTCTTCGCTTCGTCGATGGCGCGGCGGTTGTCGTCGAGCGCAGCTTTCAGGCCTGCAGCGTCGGGTGCGGGAAAGAAGCCGCCCCGGCAGTAGCCCGACAGGCCGATGCCGTGCGCTTTCAGCTGCTTGGCCACCTTGTCGAGCCCGACAGCCGTCACCTGGTCACGCCAGGGGCTGATGGCGCGGATGCCGCGTTCGGCGCACTGGTCGATGATTCGGTCGAGCGGCACCTCGAAGCCCGACTGCTTGCGGATGGTGGCGGTGTTGATCGACAGCCAGTCGTGGTTCTGCGAGAAATCGCGCATGGCCTTGCTCATCCTTCCACGCCGTGCAGTGCCAGCAGCGTCTTCATGCGCCGAACGGCCAGCTCGGGTTGCTCCAGCAGGTTCGCCGCATCGGCCAGCCTGAACAGTTCGGCGAAGTGCTGCAGCGAACGCGTGCTCTGCTGGCCGCCCACCATCGTGAAGTGCTTCTGGTGGCCGTTGAGCCAGGCCATGAATACCACGCCGGTCTTGTAGAAGCGCGTGGGCGCCGCGAAGATGTGGCGGGACAGCGGCACCGTGGGGCCGAGGATCGCGTGGAACTTCTCGGTGCGGCCCTGGGCCAGTGCGCCCAGCGCGGCGCTCGCGGCGGGAGCGATGGCGTCGAAGATGCCAAGCAGTGCGTCGCTCTGGCCGTGCGTCGGCTCATTTCCGAACCCGTCGCCCGCAATCAGCTCGGCGTAGTTGAAATCGTCGCCCGTGTACATGCGAACGCCCTGGGGCAGCCGCCGGCGCATCGCGATTTCCTTGTCCTTGTCGAGCAGCGAGATCTTGATGCCGTCGACCTTGCCTGGATGCGCCGCGATGATGCCCACGGCGGTGTCCATCGCTGCATCGACATCCTTCGTGCCCCAATAGCCGGCCAGCGCCGGGTCGAACATGTCGCCGAGCCAGTGCAGCACCACCGGCTGCTTCGCCTGGCGCAGGATGCGGTCGTACACGCGCTCGTAGTCGGCCGGGCTCTTGGCCACGCGGGCCAGCGCTCGGCTGGCCATCACGATGAGCTTGCCGCCGAGCGCCTCGATGGCGGCCATCTGCTCTTCGTAGCCGCGGATCACGTCGTCGGCGCTCTTCACGTCGTCGATGTTGAGGTGGTCGGTGCCGCAACCCGAAGCGACCAGCGCGCCCGGCACGTCCTTCGCGGCATCGAGCGAGCGTCGGATCAGCTCCAGCGAGGTCGGCCAGTCGAGCCCCATGCCGCGCTGCGCGGTGTCCATGGCCTCGGCTACGCCCAGGCCCAGCGAGAACAGGTGGCGGCGGTAGGCGATGGTGGTGTCCCAGTCGACCGCGCACTGCAGCCATGGGTCGATGGCCGCGAGCGGGTCGGCTACGACGTGCGCGGCCGAGTAGGCGATGCGGTTGAACTTGACGCACGCATCGGGCTTGACCGGTGCGCTGCCGCGCAGGGCGAAGGGCGCGAGGGTGCCGCTCGCGGTGGGGAGGGTCAGTGAAAGTGCCATGCTGCCTGCCTCAGACTTTCAGCGCGGGCACGTCGACCCAGCGGCGGTCCTTCCACGACTCGAGTGCGGCCTCGACCAGCTGCACGCCCTTGGCGCCTTCGGGCAGCGTCCATTTGTAAGGCTCGTTCTCGACCACGTGGCGAATGAAGTGCTCCCACTGGATCTTGAAGCCGTTGTCGTAGACCTGCGAATCCGGAATCTCCTGCCACTGGTCGAAGAAGTTCATGGTCTGCTTCTCGTCGGGGTTCCACACCGGGCGCGGCGTGGCGACGCGGCTCTGCGCGCGGCAGCTCGACAAGCCCGCGACGGCGGAGCCATCGGTGCCGTCCACATGGAAGGTCACGAGGTCGTCGCGGCGCACGCGCGTCGCCCAGCTCATGTTGATCTGCGCGATCACCGGCTCGCCGTTGTGGCCCGTGAGTTCGCAGGTGGCATAGGCGGCATCGTCGGCGGTGGCTTCGTAGGGTTTGCCGGCTTCGTCCCAGCGCTTCGGGATGTGAGTGGTACCCAGGCAGCTCACCGACTTCACTTCGCCGAACAGGTTGTCCAGCACATAGCGCCAGTGGCACATCATGTCCAGGATCATCCCGCCGCCGTCTTCCTTGCGGTAGTTCCAGCTCGGGCGCTGGATGGGCTGCAGGTCGCCCTCGAACACCCAGTAGCCGAACTCCAGGCGCACGCTGAGCATGCGGCCGAAGAAGCCGGCGCGGCGCAGCATGTCGAGCTTGCGCAGGCCCGGGAGAAAGAGCTTGTCCTGCACCGCGCCATGCTTCAAGCCGGATCCTTCGGCCAGGCGCGCGATCTCAACGGCTTCGTTCAGGTTGGTGGCGATCGGCTTCTCGCAGTACACGTGCTTCCCGGCGCGGATGGCCTTGGCCAGCAGCATGGGACGCATCTGCGTGGTGCCGGCATCGAAGAAGAGGGTGTCGTCCTTGTTCTCGAGCGCCTTGTCGAGATCGGTGCCCCAGCGCGCGATGTCGTGGGCCTTGGCAAGCGCTTCCATCTTCTCGGCGTTGCGGCCGATGAGGATCGGGTCGGGCATGACCTTGTCGCCGTTCGACAGCGTCACGCCGCCTTGCGCGCGAATGGCGCAGATCGAGCGGATCAGGTGCTGGTTCATGCCCATGCGGCCGGTGACGCCGTGCATGATGATTCCTAGACGTTGGGTGGCCATCGTTTTCTTCCTTGAGATGCGAGAGAGATTGAGAAGTTGGCTTCAGTAGACGGAACGCATGGCGTCCCAGGAGATGCCGGCGCCGGGTCTGCCGGTGGCGAAGCCGGGCGCGGTGGTAAGCGAGGACAGGTCGAGCTGGCCCTCGCGGATGGCGAGGCGCACAGCGCCGTCGCTCAGTTCGTACAGGCCCGGGTGGGCGCGCAGCAGGGCCTGCTGTTCGGCTTCAGGCGCCGCGGCCAGGCCGTTGACATAGTGGTGGCCGTTGCGCTCGACGTGCGACAGCCCGAGCCATGCGACCAGTGCCAGGTCTTGCTGCACGCCCAGGCCGGCCTGCATGGTCAAGTCTTCGCCTGAGAGAAAGTAGCGTGCGGCGTCATCGGTCGAGTTCCACTGCGCGCAGCGCGCCGCGTTGACGACCGACTTGTAGAAACCCTTGCAACTCTTGCTCGACACCCCGGTGTAGCCCAGCGCGCGGGCCTGCACGAAGGCATCGAGCGTGGCGTCCGATTCGTCGATGAGCAGCGCAATGCGCTTGCCCAGCGCGGACACGTCGCGCTGCAGCGCCGCGTCGCGGCGGATCGGCTGTTCGACGAAGACCGTCTTCTGCGCGAGCTTCCAGAGCACGGGCGTGGACAGCATGCGGTCCAGGAAGGTGGCGAACGCATCGGCGTCGGCGTATTGCTCGTTGCCATCGAGCGTCACCAACTGCGCGTGCTCGTCGATGACGTGGGCGATGCGTTGGAGGCGCGCGATGTCCTGTGCGGTGTTGCCGCACAGCTTGAGCTTGAAGTGCGTGAGGCCGTAGCGGCGCACGGCGGCTTCGAGAGTCCTCGGAAGGCCGTCGGCGGGGGCGTCCGGCAGGGCGTCGTAGTCGTCGATGGCATCGGCCAGGCCCACCGTATGGCGTGCCGCGATGCGAGTGCGCGGCGATTGCTTCGCCAGGAAGGCCGACATGTCGAAGCCGGTGAGGTCATCCGCGAGGCCGCTGCCTGCGATGTCGAGGCCGCAGAGGTTGCCGCTCATGGCCGTCGCGAAGCTCACGCCACTGCGCAGGCACAGCGCGTCGAGCAGGGCGCGGTCGATCAGTGCAGGGCCGTAGCTGGCCACCAGCGGTTGCAGGCCCTTGGCCTTGGCGCGCGCCTGCAGCGCCGCGTAGTTCGATGCGAAGTGTGTCCACGCGGTTTGCGCATCGGGCTCGGCGATATAGGCCTCGCGCGCATCGCGCAGCGCAAAGCGCAGTTGCTCGAAGTTCTGTTCGTTGGTGAGCGCCGGGTTCTTGTCGAACCACTTGGGCACCATCATCTCGGCGGCGCAGCCCTCGGCCGTGCGGCCGTTTGAAAAGCGGATGCGGGCTTTCACATAGACCTGCGGGCAGGCCGTGACGGTCGCCGCACCGAAGCGGAACGGCAGCCGCAGCGCCACGTCGCGCTCGGCAAAGCGGATCTCCTCGACATGAAAACGGATTGCATCCATGGCCGGCGCCTTCAGTGGTCCAGGATGCCTTGCGAGAAGAAATGCGCGCGCACCAGCTTCGTGTACGCGCCGAACTCGGCTGAGCCCATCATGTCGAGCGTGCGGGGGCGCGGCAGGTCGATGTCGTAAACAGCGGCAATCGAACCTGGCCGCTCGCTCATCACGATCACGCGGTCCGACAGGAAGATCGCCTCGGGGATGCTGTGGGTGATCAGCATCACCGTCTTCTTCGACGCCATCCAGATGCGCTGCAGCTCAAGGTTCATCTTCTCGCGCGTCATCGCGTCGAGCGCACCGAAGGGCTCGTCCATCAGCAGCACCGACGGGTCGTGTAGCAGCGCGCGGCAGATCGAGGCGCGTTGCTGCATGCCGCCCGAGAGCTGCCAGGGGTACTTGCCCTCGAAGCCCTTGAGGCCAGCCATTTCCATCAGCTCGCGTGCGCGGGCTTGCGAGGCCGCCTTGGGCAGGTGGCGCATCTCGGCCTGCAGCAGGATGTTGTCTTCCACGCTGCGCCAGGGCAGCAGCACCGCGCTCTGGAACACGATGCCCACGTCCTTCTGCGGCCCCTTGATCGGCTTGCCCGCCAGCGTGAGCTCGCCGCCGCTGATGGGCAGCAGGCCCGCCACCATCTTCAGCAGCGTGCTCTTGCCGCAGCCCGAGGGGCCGACGACGGAGATGAACTCGCCTTCCTTGACGGAGAAGGCTAGAGGCCTGAGCGACTCGACCGGGCCGTCCTTGCTTTGGTAGGTCTTCGAGACGCCGCGCGCCTCGATCAGGACATCAGTGGACATGGAGAGTAGTTAAAGGACGGAAGCGGACGAGGCGGCGGGATGCTGAGGTCTTTTCGGGGAACACCGCGGAACCGGCTTTGCCGGGCCGCAGGTGTTGCCCCCGGTAGGGGGGAAGGAGAAGCGACACGAAGTGCGTGGAGCCTGGGGGCGAGCCTGCTTACGGCAGGAAGTCGAGGGTCACGTAGTCCTCAGGCTTGCCGCGCGTCGACGGATCCATGCCGCCGTACTGCACCAGCAGGTCGAGCGAGTCGTTCACGTTCTTCATCGCGACGCGGAATGGGCGCTGGTTGGCCGTTTCCTTCGTGTGATAGAGCGCCACGCTCTGCTTCATGCCCACGATCAGCGTGTCGCGCACGCCTGCTTTAGGGTTGGCCTTGAGCATCGCATCGACAGCGGCTTCGGGGCTCTTCTCGGCGGCTTCGGCGGCCTTGGTCGAGGCGCGCATGAAGCGCTTCACGAGGTCGGGGTTCTCGGTCAGAAGGTTCTTGTTGGCGATGATTCCGGAGCTGATCTGGTTCACGCCGGAGTCGGCAAAGCGGATCGGCGTCACGGGCTTGCCGGTGGCGTCCTGCAGCTTGATCGCCTGGTCCATCACGTAGCCCAGCAGCAGGTCGGCCTGGCCGTTGGTCACCGCATTGAGCTTGGTCTGGGCGTCCCCCGAGACGATCTTCACCTGGTCCGGCGAGATGTTGTTGACCTTGAGGAACAGCGGCCACATCTGGGACATCGAATCGCCGGGCGTGACGGCCACGGTCTTGCCGACGATGTCCTTCGGCACCCTGATGTTCTTCTCGGTGAAGCCCATGACCGACATCGGGCTCACCTGGAACAGCACGCCGGTCGACTTCAGCGGCGCGCCCTTGGCGGCGGCCTTGATCATGGTCGTGACGTCGATGTAGCCGAAGGTGGCCGACTTGGCGGCCACCGCCTGCGCGGTGACGGCGGAGCCGCGGCCCTCCTGGATCTCGAGGTCGATGCCTTCGTCGGCGTAGAAGCCCTTTTCCCTGCCGAGGAAGAAGGGCGCGTGCTCGCTGTAGAGGTACCAGTTGAGCATCAGCGTGACCTTGTCCTTGGGCTTGTCGGCCTGCGCGTGGGCGGGAGCGATAGCGAAGGTGACGAGCGCTGCGGCGGCGAGCAGCGAGGGAAGCAGCTTCTTCATGGTCTTGTCTCCGGGAGTTGTTGGCTTGGCGAAGGAACTCATTGGGCGTGGCGCTGCGAGGCGTGCCACGGAATCATCACGCGCTCGATGAGGTCGACGGCGACGAAAAGAATCACGCCGATGCTCGACAGCACGACCAGCGCGGCGAACATCAGCGGCAGGTCGAAGTTGCCGTTGGCCACCTGCAGCACGTAGCCGATGCCCGAGTTGGAGCCGACGAACTCGCCGACCACCGCACCCACCACGGCCAGCGTGACCGACACCTTCAGGCCGCTGAAGATCGCGGGCATGGCTTGCGGCAGGCTGATCTTGAAGAAGGTCTGCAGGCGGCTCGCGCCCATCGAGCGGGCCAGGTCGAGCATGTCGGGCTCGACCGACTTGAAGCCCATCACCGTGGACACCACCACCGGGAAGAAGCCCAGCAGGAAGGCGCTGATCACCTTCGGGAAGATGCCGAAGCCGAACCACACCACGAACAGCGGCGCGATCGCCACCTTGGGGATGCTCTGCGAGAACACCAGCAGCGGGTACACGTACGACTCGACGACGCGCGAGTAGGCGATGACCATCGCGATCGGAATGCCGATCAGGATCGTCAGGCCGAAGCCGCCGAGCGTGGCGAGCGTGGTCTTCCAGCTCTCGCCGAGCAGGCGCGGCCATTCGACGACGAGCTGCTTCACGACCTCCCACGGCGGCGGGATCAGGTAGGCCGGAATCCTGAAGAGGCGGATTGCCAGGTCCCACAGCACCAGCAGCAACAGGATCAGGATGAAAGGACGCAGGGCCGGAGAGAGCAGGAGCTTGCGGAACATGGCGGGTACCGAGGCGTGCGTGCGCGTCTACTGCTGCGCCGACAGGCCGGCAGCTTTCACGAGCTGCGCGTTGCTGGCGATTTCCTCCTTGATGTAGGCGTCGAACTGCTCGGGCTTGAGCGTCCATGCATCGGCGCCGAGCTTGGCGAAGCGCTCCTTCACCTCGGGCGAGGCCAGCGCCTTCGCCACTTCGGCGTTCAGCCGCTCGACGATGTCGCGCGGGGTCCTGGCGGGCGCCATCATTCCGATCCAGAAGTTGAATTCGGAGCCGGGCACGCCGGCTTCGGTGGTCGTGGGCACGTCGGGCAGGGCTGCGGCGCGCTTGGGCGAACCGACGGCCAGCGCCAGCAGCTGGCCTTCCTTGATCTGGCCGATGACCGGTGCGATGGGCGAGAAGTAATAGTCGACGCGGCCCGAGAGCACCTCGGTGACGGCCTCGCCCGATCCCTTGAAGGGGATGTTGGTGGCGTCTATCTTCGCGGCCATCTTGAATTTCTCGGCGTTCAGGTGCGTGGCGCTGCCTTGGCCGGCAGAGGCGAAGTTCATGCTGCCGGGCTTGGCGCGCGCGGCGGCAAGCAGCTGCGGCAGCGTCTTGATGTTCTTCGTGGGCGAGATGACCAGCGCGTTGGGCAGCGACGAGATGGGGGTGACGCCTGCGAAGTCGTGCAGCGTGTCGAAGGGCAGCTTGGCGAAGGTCGAGGGGCTCACCGTATGCGACGACGAGTGGATCATCACTGTGTAGCCGTCGGGCGCGGCCGTGGCCACCGCCTGCTGGCCGATGGTGCCGCTCGCGCCGCCTCGGTTGTCAATGACCAGCGCCTGGCCCATGCTGAGGCTCATCTTGTCGGCGATGGCACGCGCAATGATGTCGGTGGTGCTGCCGGCCGCGAAGGGCACGACCACTCGGATCGGCTTGCTGGGGTAGGCGCCCTGCGCGGAGGCCACGCACGGCAGCAGGGCAAGGACGCAGGTCAGCGAGGCAAGGAACTTCATGGAATGTCTCCGCGCGGTCGGGCCGTCTTCTCGAATCGATCAATTCACCATTGAGTGAATTATTCATTGTAGAAACGGCTGCGCCGCAGCGTCAACGGCTGCTGCCTAGTGAATACCCGGGGTGTGCGAAAGTGCGCTGAGGCTCAGTGCAGGACGTAGCCCAGCACGAGGTCGGTCATGTGCGAGAGGCGTTGCGCCATTGCCTTGGGTGCGCGCAGGTCGCGCCCGAAGATGGCCGACAGCGTGTGGTTGTTCGAGAGATAGAAGTAGCAGAGCGACGCGATGGAGATGTACAGCTGCACCGGGTCCACGCCGGCGCGGAACAGCTTGTCGCGGCGGCCGCGCTCGAGCACCGTGTCGAGCAGCTGCACCAGTGGCGAGTTCATTTCCTGGATGCGTTCGGAGCGTTTCAGGTGTGCCGCGCAGTGCAGGTTCTCGCTGTTGAGCAGCGTGATGAACTCGGGGTGCTCGAGGTAGTAGTGCCAGGTGAACGACACCAGCTGGCGGATGGCCTCGACCGGCTCGATCTCGTCGAGGTGCAGGCGCTGCTCGGCCGCGCGGATGTCGGCGTAGACGCGCTCCAGCACCGCGAGGAACAGATCGTCCTTGCTGCCGAAGTAGTAGTAGATGAGGCGCTTGTTGAGGCCTGCGCGCTCGGCGATGCTGTCCATGCGCGCACCGGCAAGGCCGCGCTCCGCGAACTCGTCGCGTGCGGACGCGAGGATGGCGAGCTGCGAACGGTCTGCGTCGCGCGAGCGGGGCTCGAGCGCTTCGGGCGTGGGTTCCTTGGGGGCCTTCATGGCGAGAATTTAACCAATTGGTGAATTAACGCAAGGCGCCTGGAGTGGGCACAGAGAATTGCCGAAGACATTGCAGCTGAGGTTCTACTTCTCATGAGTACATCACAACCCGCGGGCCACCTGATCGTCGAGTGCCGGGTCGGATCCCGCGCTCGGCGAAGCAGCGGCACTCGCAGGGCCGAGCGCGGGCGCTGCAGGCGAAAAAAAAGCCCGCAGAGCGGGCTTTTTGATTCAGGAGCGCGAAGCTCCCGAGCGCTTACTTGACGTGCTTGCCGATCAGCGCGGCCAGCTCGAACATCGACACTTGCGGCTTGCCGAAGATTTCCTTCAGCTTGGCGTCGGCGTTGATGTTGCGCTTGTTGGCCTTGTCTTGCAGGTTGTTCTTCTTGATGTAGTCCCACAGCTTGCTCACCACAGCGGTGCGCGGCAGAGGCGTCGAACCGACCACAGCGGCCAGGGCCGGGCTGGGGGTCAGGGCCTTCATGAACGCAGCGTTGGGGGTGCGCTTCTTGGCGGGAGCGGCCTTCTTTGCAGGAGCCTTCTTCGCCGGAGCAGCCTTCTTTGCAGGAGCAGCCTTCTTGGCGGGTGCCGCTGCCTTCTTGGCCGGAGCGGCCTTCTTTGCAGGAGCCGCAGCCTTCTTCGCGGGAGCGGCCTTCTTTGCCGGAGCTTTCTTGGCCGGAGCCTTCTTTGCAGTTGCCATGGTTGATTTCCTTTTTTGGTTGAACGTTCACCAATGAAAAACTTGCGTCTCCAGTGGCAATGCGGATGCTAAATGAGAAGAAACGCGTTTCCAAGGGAAAAAGCGCTTTTTTCATTGGGAGCTGTTGTTTTTTCAGAGGGGAGAAGCGCGCTTTTTCACGTTCGGCGACCGGGCCACGTTGCAAGCACCACGCCCACGAGCGCGATCACGAACGCAACCAGCTGTGGCGAAGAGAGGCTTTCACCCAGTACGAGCACGCCCACGAGGGCCGCGCTCACGGGCAGCATCACGGCGAAAACGCCCGCCTGTGCGGCTGGTACGTGGCGAAGTCCGGTCATCCAGAGCCACACCGTCCAGATGCTCGCGGCAAGCGCGTAGGCCACGAGCAGCGCCCAGGTGCCGAAGCGCACCGAGGTGAAGTCGAACTGCAGCGCGAACCAGATGCCGAAGGGCATCGAGAGCACGAAGCCCCAGAGATTGATGAGCGAGGCGATGCGCTTGGGCCCCAGCCGCCCCGTGAGCGACTTGCCGATCACCGCATACGCCGTCTCGCACAGCACCGCGCAGAACACCAGCAGGTTGCCGAGCCAGGGCATGGACGATTGCGTGGAGGCGGGCGATGCCTGCGCGTGCGCTGGCGACAACGCGAGCAGGCCGATGCCGAGCGCGGCGCAGCCGATGGCCAGGCCGATGCGCACGGTGATGCGTTCGCGCAGGAAGAGCCAGCTCGCGACGGCCACGCATGCGGGGATCGACGCCATGATCACGCCCGCGGACACAGCACTCGTCAGGCTTACGCCGAACAGCATGCAGATCGAGAACATGAAGTTGCCGAGGAAGGACTCGAGGAACACCAGCCAGCGCGTGCGCGCCGCCATCGGTGGCTCGTCGGTCGCGCGCTTGAGCCAATGCGGCATGGCCAGCGCGGCGATGCCGAAGCGCAGCCAAGCAAGCAGCAGCACCGGAAAGGCCGCAACAAGGGGTTTGGAAAGGGCGACGTAGCCGCCGACGAGCGACATGCTCAAGGCCAGGCAGCCGTAGGCCACGAGGCGGCCTGATGCAGGGGTAGCGGAGTTCAATAGACTGAAGCCATGTAATTGCGGAGAAAGCGATTTCGATGATGCCCCACGTTTTTGTCTACGGCACGCTGCGCCGCGGCGGGCGCAACGACATCGCGCGCTACCGGCCCGCGCCGGTGTGGATCGGCGAGGCGGGCATCGCCGGCACGCTGTACGACCTGGGCGCCTATCCGGGCGTCGTGCTGGGTGGGACGCGGCGTGTGAGGGGCGAGGTCTACGTCATCGAGCCCGCCGTCGAGGCGGCGCTCGATGTGCTCGAAGAGGTGGCTGCCGACGGCTCGGGTGAGTACATCAAACGACAGGTGCGGGTGGAGGTTGGCAGCCATTGGTTCGACTGCCTGGTCTACGAGATCCATCCAGCGCGCATCGCGGGCCGTCGTGTGATCGAAAGCGGCGACTGGATCGCACATGCGGCGCGCGGCGATGCCTGGTTTTCACAACCGAAAGACTGATTGCGCATAGCGAAATCCACGACTGTTGCGCTGCAATATTTTTTCTCAATAT